>CAYUMZ010000069.1:0-8273 GCA_964446105.1 uncultured Gammaproteobacteria bacterium
CGAAAAATGGCCACTTAGCTTTTGTGATGGGCGCGACGGGTGGGTCTACGGTTCCATCGCAATTAGTGGGAGTTATCTCTAATGCAGTTGATTACGGGATGGATATTCAATTGGCAGTTGATTCGCCGCGTGTTCATATGCAGTGGTTGCCAGATAATATTTTTCTAGAGCCATTTACATTGTCTAAAGATACGGAAGGATTATTAAAAAAAATGGGTTATCAGTTGGTTCAAGGATCTCCGTATGGGACTCCGCGATGGGGTGCCGTAATGGCCATACGTGTCGATGAGAAAACGGGGAGATTATTTGGCGCGGTAGATAGTCGTCGCCCTTCTGGTTTAGCGATAGGTCATTAAACGGGTACTCTCAGTTGCTTTATGACATTGAATACAGTAACTTCACTGACCATGACGACTCAATATAATTCCGAAGCTATCGAGGTATTAACAGGCCTAGACCCGGTGCGTAAACGCCCGGGGATGTACACTAACACTCAAAATCCGAATCATCTTGCACAAGAAGCCTTAGATAATAGTGTGGATGAAGCAATTGCTGGTCACGCATCTCGTGTCGAAATCGTGTTGCATAAAGATGGTTCATTAGAAGTGATCGATGATGGTCGAGGTATGCCGGTTGATATACATCCCGTACACAAAATTTCTGGTGTGGAACTTATTTTGACGCGCCTACATGCGGGGGCAAAATTTTCTGCAAAAAGCTATAAATTTTCAGGTGGGTTGCACGGTGTTGGTATTTCAGTGGTCAATGCCTTGTCGACTCGTTTGCAAGTTCAAGTGAAAAATAATGGTCAAATTTATCAAATGGATTTTAGTGATGGTGAACCTGCTTCAAAATTACGAGTGATAGACACCTGTGGTAAACGGGAAACGGGCACGAGTGTGCGTTTTTGGCCAGATGCAAAATATTTTGATACGGTTAAATTTCAAGTCACTCAATTGATGCATAATATGCGAGCGAAAGCAGTTTTATGCTCTGGATTGCGTGTTATTTTTACAGATCATTTAGGTGATCGCTCAACTGAATGGTGCTATCAGGAAGGATTGAGTGATTATCTCAATTCATGTTTGGAAGATGCTATTCGTGTTCCTGATGATTTATTTAAAGCGAGTTTTGCTAGCGAATCAGAAACGGTGGATTGGGTTGTCACGTGGTTATCTGATGGCGGTCCAATCATTGGTGAAAGTTATGTTAATTTAATTCCAACCACTCAAGGTGGAACGCATGTCAATGGATTTCGTACCGGGTTATTAGATGCGATGCGAGATTTTTGCGAATTACATAAATTACTTCCGCGCGGTGTGAAAATTGTTCCAGAGGATATTTGGGAAAATATTTCGTATGTATTATCTGTTAAAATGCAAGATCCACAATTTGCAGGGCAAACAAAAGAACGATTATCGTCGCGTCAATGTGCCACTTTTGTTGCAGGCGTTGTAAAAGATTCCTTTAGTTTGTGGTTAAATCAACATGTTGCTCTCGGTGAAGCCCTCGCTCAATTATTTATCGCCAACGCTCAACGTCGTACTCGAAATAGTAAAGTGGTGGTACGCAAACGAGTAACAGCTGGACCTGCATTACCCGGAAAATTGGCCGATTGCGTCAGCCAGGAACCTGAGCGTTGTGAACTATTCTTAGTGGAAGGTGATTCTGCTGGCGGTTCCGCAAAACAAGCACGTGATCGTGATACGCAAGCTATCATGCCGTTACGCGGTAAAATTCTAAATACATGGGAATTAGGATCGGATCAGGTATTAGCATCTCAAGAAGTGCATGATATTGCAGTGGCTATGGGAATTGATCCCGGCACAGATAATTTGGAAGGATTACGTTATCATAAAATTTGTATTTTGGCCGATGCAGATTCTGATGGATTGCACATTGCCACATTATTATGCGCTCTATTCCTTAAACATTTTTTAGCGTTGGTGAAAGCGGGTCATGTTTACGTTGCAATGCCGCCATTATATCGGGTGGATGTTGGTAAAGAAGTTTTTTACGCGCTGGATGAACAAGAAAAACAAGGCATACTCGATCGTATTTCTGCAGAAAATAAAAAAGGCAAAGTAGAAATTCAACGATTTAAAGGATTGGGTGAAATGAATCCCCCTCAATTGCGTGAGACCACGATGGCGGTAGATACGCGTCGATTAGTGCAACTGAGTGTCGATGATTCAAATGAAACAGCAGAATTAATGGATATGTTGTTAGCCAAAAAACGCGCTGCTGATCGTAAAACCTGGCTGGAAGAGAAAGGAGACTTGGCTGAGGCTCAGTAATGCTGGCTTTGGTGCCCAAGCCTAAATCCACTATCAACTATCGTAGCGAAAAGTCTTTATATTCAGTGTAGTAAACCGTTGCAGTAGATGTTTCATGCTGGGATTTAGGCCCGCTGCCCTTTACTTCTCGGCCCTTATGGGGTACAGTGAGCGGCCAATCATATCACAAGGAGTGTGAATGTTATTTCAACGAAAGGTTGCAACTCTTACTGCATGGTTTGCCTGCAGTCTATTGCTTTCTTCTTGTTCTACTCCGTATTTGACAGTCAGTGCTGAAAACGATTTTAAGCACGGATATTATGCGCGCGCTTTTGAAAAGCTTTGGATGCCCGCTCACAGCGGAGTTCCGCGAGCACAATATGCATTGGGATATATTTATTATTACGGTTTGGGCACAGTGCGTGATGAAGATTTAGCCCGCGCTTGGTTTAGACGAGCAGCTGAGTGCCATTATCCTCCAGCCGTTATAGCTTATAAGCGATTAACGAATCCTGAATATAAACAATATGTAGCTATTCAAACGCCCGTAGATAAACCAAGCTTAAAAAAGTATAAATTTTACGGGGATAATAGTAGTCCGAGGAAATCCAAATAATGTTTTTCAAACATAGACTTCGTCAAGGTGTTTATTTATCTGTTGCTGCAATTTTAGGAACCTGGTCCGGTTCCACTCTTGCTGTGCCTCATGGTGTAGGGCGGACTATGCCCCCTCAAATTCAAGGTCCTGCTAGCCCTGCGAATCCTGCTCAAATTAATCAAGCGCAGCCGATGCCGACCGTCGCACAATCTCAAGATTTTCCACAAAATCAAGACACAACCTCGGAGAATGAAATACCGGATGATTATGCTAATCAAGAGCAATCTGTTACGGTGAGTCAACAGGAACTATTGAAAAAAAACCAGCAAGGTTCTCAGCAATCTTCAGTAGATAATAAACCTGGGGTTGCAAATTTTCAGCATGAAAATAAAAGTGGCAGACAAAACGAATTATGGAATTTAAAAGATGTAGATATTCGAACCTTGATTAACGAAGTTTCACTCGTCACGAGAAAGGATTTTATTGTCGCACCTGATGTTGAAGCAAAAGTGACATTTATAGCAAAGCAATCTTTAACACCTGATGAGTTATATCAAGCGTTTCTTGCAGTATTACGAACCTACGGTTATGTTGCTATCCCCGAAGGAAAAGTGGTTAAAATTGTTTCTGATAAAACACCTGATCGATTGAGTGGTCCATTAGCATTCAAAAATATGGGTGCTCATGGTAGCGAAATGGTGGTCACCGCGATTCGAGTTAAAAATTATCCTGTGAATGATTTAATTAGAGTCATACAACCTTTAATGCCTAAATATAGTTTTATAGATGCGTATAGACCCAGTAACTCATTAATTATTGCAGACCATGCTGACAACATCGAAAAAATTCAAGATTTAATTGCGAGTCTTGATACACCCTCAAACGATAAATTAGAAGTGATTCATCTGAAAAAAGCATCGGCGAGTGATTTAGTTGTCAATTTATCTAAACTTTTTGTGACAGCATCCAATGCTTCCAATGCTCGAGTCGGTTTGCAATTAGCGGCTGATGATCACACAAATAGCATTTTGATGTATGGTGGTACGAGTGATCAACGATTGGCTGTGCGTGCTGCTGCTGCAAAATTAGATTCGGATTATTCAACCAGTCGCGATAATATGGAAGTATTTTATTTGCGCTATATTGCCGCTGAGACAGTTGCAACAGTATTACAAGGTGTCATCGAAAATTATTTTGCGAATTTACCAAAACAAGAAAAACCTCAAGCCGGTGGACAAATAGGGCAAACATCTGGGCCTTCACAAAATTATACACCACAACCACGATCCACAACGGGGTTATTTAATATTGCAAACCCTGCAGCCAATTATCCATCAACCGGCGGATCGAGTTCTGGTGGCGGCTCTTCACTTGGAGAAAGTATTCAAAGTGGTAAAACATTTGTGGCGCCGCGTAGTGGAAGTTTAGGTCCCAATCTACAATGGGAAGAATCGACTAATTCTGTGATTGTAACTGGCCCGACAGACCTAATCAGTAAATGTCGTAAAGTGGTTGCAAAACTGGATATTCGATTACCTCAAGTTTTAATTGAGGTCGTCATCGCTGAAGTAGATTTAAATGTCGAAAAAGATTTAGGTGTTGAATGGAGTACGGCTGGAACAGTGCTTGCCAATACTCGTTTTGGTGCAGCGGCTACTCCGACAACAATGTCTGCGGCAACTGCAACTTTCCCCGGGGCAGCGGCCATAGGCACATTAGGAAATGGATTAACACTCGGATTTTTGAGTAATAATAATTTACAAGCGGTGGTGCGTGCACTTCATTCTGATACTCGATCGAATGTGATGGCGACGCCTAATTTAATTACACTCGATAATCAAGAAGCCACGATTAAAGTGGGTACTAAAGTATCTTTCGCAACTTCACAAATTAATAATAATCCTACAGGAGGCAATCCGCTCACAACCTATGATCGAGAAGATGTGGGATTAATATTAGTGCTTAAACCCCAAATCACACCGGATGGTGAAGTGAAATTGTTAATTCAACAAGAACTTTCTAGTATTTTGCCTGATACAGGTGTCGCTGGAAATCCGAATACTTCAGAGCGTTTTATTACAACGACGGTGATGGCAAAAAATGGTCAAACATTAGTGCTGGGTGGTTTGTTGCAAAATCAAGTTAATAATGTGCGTCAAAAAGTCCCCGTGCTCGGAGATATTCCAATACTAGGAGCATTATTCCGCAGTGATCAACGTACAATGGCTAAAACGAATTTAATGATTTTCATGCGTCCCGTTGTATTAATGGATGATCGTTCAGTGGATAAAGTGACAGGCGGAAAATATGAATATTTACGTCAGCAGCAATTGCGTACAGATTATATTCCTTCCGATCCTATTATTTCACCGGTTGTTTCGCAGCAGCGAGAACAACGATTAATGAAGCCTGGTCATTTTGAGCAGGTAATACGACCAGTGCGAGAACAAGAAGTCAGAAGATCTAAAAATGAGAAGGCAGTGGCACCTTCTAGAAAAATAATGACAGCGCGAGAATATCAAAAACCTGTTGAACCACCTGTCCGTAAAGCCAGAGATGAACTTTATATACCTAAGCCGAGATTATTATCAACAAACTCGCAGAGTAAAGGAAAGCTGCTGCCAGATCCGTTTTGATTTCCTCTCCATCGATCATCATCGTTATGCTATACTTGATAGTAGGACGATTAGTTGATTATTTCGAGAATTTTTATGAATTTTATGGATATTTCAGCGCAGATTAAGGCACATTTTCGGCAATCTGAAGGGCAGATTTGGCTGGTGGGGATTGTAATACTCGGAATCATCATCGTTATTAGTTTGGCCACTCTATTTTATGACACGTTTGGTGTAATTTTTTCCTCCCGTTCGCAGGCACAAGAAATCGTTTCCCAACAATCTCAGCCCGAAATTGCTACGATAAATCAAATTTCTCGAACTCCGTTATTTGGTCCTTCACATCAATCTAGCGTGTCTAGAGTTAATACAAATCTAGAATTATTAGGGGTTATGCTTGCAACCGATCCTAAAAAATCAAAAGCCATTATTGCGAGTGTAGGTAGAGAGCCTAAAATAGTTCGCGTTGATGAAGAATTAGCTGATGGTGGAAAATTATACCGAGTGTTTGAAAATAAAGTGGAATTACAACGCAATGGACAAATTGAATCTCTTTTTTTGAAATGGGATAAAAGATCGTCTGAATCTAGAACACCCAACTTTAGTGGGCCCGCGACAGAAGTGAACACAATGCCAGTAGAAAGTGAGCAGCCTGCTCCAGCAGCTGATGTTAGTACGCAGTCTCCTTCTTCGATTCAAACGCCGGAAGATTGGCAAGAGCGTATCAAGGAAATTCGTGAAAAATATCAACGACAATTTGGAGATACCAATTCAAATCCAGCTGGGGGTGGTATTCCGACTTTTCCATTGGGACCTAAGGGTAGAAATAGAGGCGGTATGTAATGTATCAGGAAGTCATTATGGCTGTACAGAACGAATCAACACCAATAATTAATTATCGCTTTGCAAAGCGACATGGAGTTCTTGTCATTGATTCAAAGTCTGAGAATCCAAAAGTTATCTATCGTTCTAAAATTCGCCCAAATGCATTAATTGAATTAAGACGTTTATTGCGGCGGCCCTTTAATCTCGAGCGAGTGAGTGATAAAGAATTCAATACAATGCTTGCAAAGTCATACGAAACAAAATCGGGTATGGCAAGCCAAATGGCAGAAGGATTAGAAGAAGAATTGGGATTACAACAATTATTAAAAACATTACCCAAGACTGCAGACTTGTTGGAAAGTGAAGATGATGCGCCTATTATTCGATTGATTAACGCAATTCTCACTGAATCTATTAAATTACTCGCCTCAGATATTCATATAGAACCCTTCGAAGATAAATTAATCGTCCGTGTGCGTGTCGATGGCATTTTACGAGAGATGTTGGAATTGCCTACTGCAATTGCGGCTGTTGTGATTTCACGATTAAAAGTCATGGCAAAATTAGATATTGCTGAAAAACGATTGCCTCAAGATGGACGAATTACTTTACGTCTCGCCGGAAGACCTGTGGATGTCCGGGTTTCTACAATTCCTGCGAGCCATGGTGAACGTATGGTATTACGATTGCTTGATAAAAAATCCGATACGTTGCAATTAACAGAATTAGGAATGCCGCCTGGTTTATTACAAGTTATGCGACATTTGATTAGTATCCCACATGGAATTATCTTAGTAACCGGTCCTACGGGTTCTGGAAAAACCACAACACTGTATGCGGCATTAACAGAGCTCAATAATCCAGATCGAAACATTCTGACCGTAGAAGATCCTATCGAATATGATTTGCTGGGAATTGGGCAAATGCAAGTTAATACTAAAATTGAGATGTCATTTGCAAAAGGGTTGAGAGCTATATTACGACAAGATCCTGATATCGTAATGGTCGGAGAAATTCGTGATTTGGAAACAGCCTCGATAGCTGTACAAGCTAGCTTGACAGGGCATTTAGTATTATCGACTTTGCATACCAATACTGCTATTGGTGCAGTGACTCGGTTGCGTGATATGGGTGTAGAATCATTTTTAATTTCGTCTTCCTTAATTGGCATTGTGGCTCAACGTTTAGTGAGAATATTATGTAAGCAATGTCGACGTTCGTATGTTGCAAGCCACAAAGAATGCGAGATCTTAAAAGCGGATTTAGATCATCCACCGACGTTGTATGAAGCAGTAGGTTGTGAATTTTGTAATCAAACAGGATTTTCAGGGCGCGCCGGAATTTATGAAATTATCGAAGTTGATGAAAAAGTACGAACACAAATTCATGAAGATTGTAGTGAGCAGGAGATGATAAAATATATACGTACTCAATCACCCAGTATACGACAAGATGGGTGTGATCGAGTGTTGGCAGGTGAAACGACGTTAAATGAAGTCATTAGAGTGACGAGTGGATAGTTCCCAGAAGTACACGGAGTAGTATCATTGGCTGTTTTCAAATATGTTGCAACAGACAAGGAAGGTCGAACGACTAAAGGCGTTCTTGAGGGTGATTCAGCCGCTCAGATTAGACAGCGCCTGCGTGATTTAGGAAAAATTCCGCTTGAAGTTGAGTTGACGCACGAAAAAAAATCTTCAAAAGGACATTTTAATTTTGTGCTAAAACAAAAAATTCCGGCAACGGCATTAGCAATGCTTACTTTCCAATTTGCAACGTTAATAAATGCCGGGTTACCCATAGAGGAAGCGTTACTGAATCTCGCCGAACAAAGTGAAAAAAACTATATTAAAGGTATTTTGCTTGGCGTACACGCAAAAATTGTTGAGGGCCATTCAATTGCTACAGCGTTAGGTGAATATCCCCGAACATTTTCAGGATTATATCGAGCCAGTGTGG
>CAYUMZ010000070.1:0-8254 GCA_964446105.1 uncultured Gammaproteobacteria bacterium
CTGAGTACTAAAATACGGGAGTTTTTGGCAGCAGATTTGCAAGATCTTCAAAGTTGGGCTGGCTCTGTTTTAGGCGATGAGGCGAACGAAATCGCTCCTGTAACTGAACAAGAACTAAGAGCCTGGGAGGAAGTTTTATACGACGGTACCAAATTGTCAGCTAAACGCCGAATAGAAATTGATCGGTGTGTGAAGGCATGTTTCTATCATCATTTCCAACCTGATAATCAGGTCATTAGCTCTAAGATAAGATCTTTAGCGGATGTGGTATTTCTTAAGCGTTTTGAGGCGTATAGTGAATATTACCCCTCTTCTTCTGCAATAAAATGGAAAGAGCGCACTTTAACCTATAAAGAAGTCAACGAGCGATCCAATGCTCTTGCTCATCATTTAATAAAAAATGGAATAAAAAAAGGCGATTTAATTGGAACATTTTTGAATCGTACACCGAATTGGATTGTATCGATTTTAGGAATTTGGAAGGCTGGCGCAGCTTTTGTTGCGCTAGACCCAACTATTCCTGCTGGTACATTTAAAGTGCGTGCAAGTTATGTAGAAAGATTTAATCATTTAATTAACGAAGTAGGTATGAAATATATCATTACCGATAAACTATTATCTGCCAGGATCTCTAACTTACCTTTAATTTATGTTGATGATATTCAGTTTGATTATACCGAAAATCCTCCCGTCTCAATTGTGCCAGACGATTTAGCCTATATTATTTATACATCCGGATCTACAGGAAAACCAAAAGGCGTGCAGATTCTTCACAAAGGTTTAACAGCGTGTTTGGAGGGGCATCGTGAATGTGTTGATTTGACTAATAGATCAGTAATGGCCCAATATGCTTCGTCAGGTTTTGATGCTTGGATAGCAGAAATGCTCATTTTAGGTATTGGAGGGACGCTTGCAATCATTCCTGATGAAATCCGTCTTGATAGCGAAGGTCTTGAGCAATATAGTCAATTACATAATATTAATGTAGTTATTTTGACTCCTCAACTATTACGAAAGCTAGATCCCAATAATTTTTCGAGTTGGCGGGCCTTGTTCATAGTTGGGGAAAAATTTAGTTGGGAATTCGCAGAAAGATGGATGTCAAATACATTGCAAGTTGTTAATGGGTATGGGCTTACAGAAACTACTATTTGTACGACGCTTGAAAATTTAAATGCCTTAAGACTAAACAAAGAAGCCTTGTCGTATCAAAAAAATGAGTATTTGAGGCCCTTCTTGCCAATTGGTTGTCCCATATTAGGAACGAATATACAGTTATTTGTGCCCCTTGAAGATACTATCACGGCCTATAAACCTGCTAAATTAGGAGAAGAAGGAGAGGTGTTTATTTCGGGAGTTTCACTAAGTCCAGGCTATTGTGGTGAAGCAAAAAAAATAAATGAAGACAGATTTTTGAGTATAGATGGCATTCGTTATTACATGACGGGTGATAAAGCTGTATCTTGTGGGTATAATCGTTTTATTGTAATCGGTCGTTATAATCGTGTACTTAAATTCGATGCTAAGCGTATTGATTTAGATGGTTTAGAAAATATTTTGTTATCACATCCTGCTGTAGCGCCAGAAGGGGTTGCATGTTTAGCAGATGAAAAAATGGATGAAACATCTATTTTAATTATCTTTTTAGAGCCTAAAGATCTAAAAAATCTACCCTCCTCTGATTCAATTAAAGAACATCTACAAATCAATGATATAAGAACGGCTGGTATCCCTTTTGAGTTATATTTCAAAGAGTACGGTTTTGCGAATGATAAAACGCCTAATGGAAAAAAAGATTATAGAAAACTGACTGATGAATATAAAGCCTTGCGCAAAGTAGAGAAAGATAAGGTTGAACACAAAAATACTGCAATAGATGTATTTGATGACGATATTTTCTTTAAAGTGATTAAGCTTTGGAGCCAGGTACTTCCTAATAACAAAGAGTTGAATCAAGATTCTAATTTTTTTGAGTCTGGTGGAAGTTCTGTTTCTTTAATGTTATTACTCGAGAATTTTCGTAAAGAATTTCAAATTGATAAACGTCTTTTAACTCCAAGCATAATGTTCGATACACCTACCATAGAATTACAAGCTACATTAATTCGTAATTTTTTGAACCCAATGAAGCCTATCATCCTGACAAAAAATGATGCGAAGCCATTACAGGTCATTTATTGCATGCCTTCAATTTTAGGGAAAGCTGAATGGGACTATCACAAAATGGCTACTAAAATAGAAGAGTTTTGCCCAACAATTCAGTTTGTCGCCTTCGAAAACCGTCCTGTAGCTAGTCTGATTCATTCAATGGAGGGTATTGCGATAGACTATGTATCATCGATTCTAAAAGATGAGAAAAGGAGACAATCTCCAGGCCCTATATTTGTTCTGGGGTGGTCATCTGGCGGTAACATTGCAATAGAGGTTGTTAATCAATTGCAACGCATTAAAATTCGAACTTATTGCTATGTTATAGACACCGTATCTCCATTCATTTTACAACAATTAAAGCATGATAGTATCTCGCATGAGCTGGCTGTTTTAGCCAAAATAATTGCAAAAAAATGTAATCTTAATGATTTTATTATCAGTGTTGATGGGATTAAAAAAGAGTCATCTATAATTAATAAAATCGAATATATATTCAACGAACTATTGAAACATGAAATTCCTCATGAAATTCGTAAAATTATAGAAGTGGCGAGGGTGATAAGATTATGTGAGCAAGTTTATATGCCTATTGATCTACCAGACTTTGTTTTGTTTAAAGCCGAAGACCAGGCTCTTAAAAATATCATTAATCTAAGCGATAGCTTAAATTGGCCGATCAAGGACGCCCTCGCAGTCCAGCTGGTAAAAAATGTCAACCATTTTACAATTTTGCTTGATCCATTTTTTCAAAAAAGCTTAGTTAATCATGTTGAAAATCCCACCAAAAATTTAATTTCAAGAAGCATTTTAAAAATTGAAAAAGAATTTTTAACCAATGAGACACGAAAAGCTGAATCAGGATCTTTATTTAATATAAGCCTATCCAAAATTGTTGAGCGATCTCGAGAAGTGAGGAAGAAAATCCGGTCAAAGGAGAGTAGAATGTTCTCTGATCATTTAGTCAAAGGTAATATTAAAAAACTTAAGAGCCTATTGGATAAAAATAAAAATTTGGCATCACTACAAATTGAATTAAATGATCTTGGTGGTAGAAAATTTAGCCAGAAAACAGCCTTACAATATTCTATATGTGCCCTCGATATAGAGATGTGGACATTAATTATTGGCTATTTGTCTTCGGATGAAATAAAAGACCAATTAATAGCGCTTTTACTTGATCCTGATAGAACATTTCAAACCGTTTCTGCTCATAATGTGCTTATTCAATACATGCGAGCATTAAAAAAATATTCTGATAATTATGACTTATGGGATAGAGAAAAACGGGCTCGTTGTATGTGTTTAGAGGTTGGTGGGGCTCAGCGTAGTTTTTATGCTTGGATGATTCATATGATAACTGAAGACGGTGATGATGTTGCTTGGACAGCAAAAGAAGTTGATAGGGCCTTTCATCGTGATCCTGAAGAATGGAACATAAAAACTTGGCTAGCTTGTTCTGAAGAAAAACATTGCAAATTGGGTATTGAGCCAAATCTTGGTCCTGTAGGTATACGAGGTAATTTAAACGATGCAGGATTTGCGTGGTGTAGGGGGCGACGTGGAGTGGCGGGTATTGAGATGGGCTTTAAGATGGAAAGATCCGGTATGTATGAATGGTCTAATACGGATAAGCATGATTATGAAGTGGGTAGTAAATTATTGTCAAAGTGCTTGGGCGAATTAAAAAAACTTTGTGAAAAATACAGCTGTATCGAGTTTCTTCAGCAAATTCTTAGTGGTGAGATTTTTGAAAAGGATTATTTAGAAAATGTATTACAAAAAAATATTGATACTGATACAGCTTCAAAAACCGATTCGCCATTAATTAGCTACACGAAAAATCAGGCGTTTTGGCAGGAAAAGAATTCTGATTCTTCAGTCGATAAGAGAGTCGAAAATGACGCTGATAGTGAATTTCATACCGATATAACGTCAAGTGTTTCAGGAAATAAGTAACGCTAATCAATAACTTCCCGTAACCTTACGGATATATTCCATTCGTACTTCCATGTACTTCCTATCTGCAAAGTCAATGGTGTCAGGTCTCCCGTTGACTAAATAAAGAACCCGAATATCTTTTGGGCTTTTAGCCCTAATAGCATTGACTCATGACTAGACCCCTCAGAATTCAATATCCCGGTTCATGGTATCATGTACTGAATCGTGGTGCCTTTAGAAAGCCGATTTTTTATTGCGCAGCGCACATTGTTTCTGAAACTATTAGAAAATGTTTCTGTCTCGCATCAAGTAGAGATTCACGGTTATAGCTTAATGACCAACCACTTTCACCTCCTAATTCATACCTCGAGGGGTAATTTATCTGAAGCGATGCACCATCTCAGTACCCTATATACGATACAATAAAATTCAGAATACCGATGGTCCGCTGTTCCGTGGTCGATATAAATCTATTTTGGTCGATGCGGAGAATTATCTGTTACATCAAACAGTGTCGTCTTGGAGGCATTAGCGTGATACATCCTCGTTTTCATCTTCAAGATCATCATAGATACTCGTTATATCGCGATCATTCAATAATTGAACATCGGAGATAGTTTTTTTTATATCACCAGAATGAATCAGATAGCTTTTACTAATTCGATCTGGAACCAAATTCTGAAAATATTTGATGCCTTTTAAGAATAATTTTTCAAACATTTGCGCTGATTTTATTTCAACAGGTGTTAACAAATGTCCTTGCTTAATAACCACGTCGACTTCGTTTAGTTGACTATCACGGTAAAAATAAATGTTTGGATCTAGACCCCGATTGTGGCGATATTTACAAAGTTCCAAAGCGGATAAGTTCTCAATCAAATAGCCTCGCAGAGGGTCTCTAGTCACATGGCCAGTATTTTGTATGTCCAGTAAATAGGCTGCAAGGCCGATATCGGTAAAATATAACATCAGCGATTTAATGATACGCTTGCCGAAATTTTCAAAATAGGGTTTGAGTCGAATAATGGTGTATGATGCTTCCAATACAGACATCCAATTTTTGTATGCACCGTCAATCCTTGCAATTCCGCAATTTGATTTCATTATTGCATGATTGGGGGTCAACAATGAAGCAGCTATTGCTACATATCACAAAAATGACAATTGCATCTCCTACGTACCAAATTTACTTGTATTTCCTATTTAACGAGACATCATAATCAACGTAGATCTGAGTTGGTATCCTGAACGGTATTGACAAATTAGTTTATTGGCTTATATTGTTCTCTTAATGATCTCATTGTGTGAGATACATTTCTTTTCTAACAATAAAGATAGCATGAAACATTCAGAGCTTTAATAAGGTCTTGTTGAATTAGACAAGGCTAAAATACGGAGGGAGCATGATCAACGAAAGCGAAATATTATTATACACCACAAGTGATGGTGATATAAAAATTAATGTTTTATATAGCGATGAAACAATTTGGCTATCACAAAAAAAATGGTAATTTTGTTTGGAGTAAATATTGAAAATATAAGTGAACACCTTCAGAATATATTTAGAAGCGGTGAATTAATTCAAGGTTCAGTTATCCGGAATTTCCGGAATACTGCTTCTGACGGCAAAAATTATTCGACGCAATTTTATAATTTAGATGCAATTATTGCATTTGGCTACAGGGTTAACTCTAAAAAAGTCACTGCTTTTAGAATCTGGGCTACTAAAATTCTGAAAGACTTTATTATTAAAGGATTTGCTCTAGATACAACTCGATTAAAGGATGGTACCAATTTTGGTAAAGACTATTTCGAGGAATTACTCGAGATTATCTAAGAGATTAGAGCGTCTGAACGGCGCTTTTATCAAAAAATAACAGCTTTTGATAAGCTTCTTGAGATTAATCGCAATTTGCATAATCATTTTGAAGATAATAGTAATCAAAATTAGGAGTATCTACAAGTCGAATGATGAGAATCTATTGTAAGGACTTAAAAATCCCATCTCTCAACATCTGAACTAAACAAATAATCTCTTGCCATACACCATCTCATGAGACATTGTGACTATACAATCACAGCCTAAACGTTTTTCTCTTCAAGAGAGAGTCCATTTTTGGAGCTTTGAAAAAACAGTGTGTAAAGTCATGATAAATGAGCAGGTCTTGTAAAAAAGTATGGTTGTATTTTCTATTCTGCTTGTGAAATTGTCAGATTGAGATTTGACAACGTCTTTTTGACCCTCTTAGCTAGCTACTTTGTTCCGAATAATCGATCACCTGCATCGCCTAAACCAGGAATCATATACGCATTTTCGTTTAAGCGTTCATCGAGTGCTGCAACATAAATGGGGATATCGCTGAATTTTTCGTTAAATACTGTAATTCCTTCAGGTACAGTGATCAGCGCTAAAAAACGAATGTTTTTACGATTTATTCCGTGAGCTAATAATATTTCGATCGCTTTAACAGCAGAATAGCCTGTCGCTAACATAGGATCTAAGACGATAAACATTTGGTCTTTATTCGCGGGCAGCTTGACGAAATATTCCACAGGGTGATGCGTTATCGGGTCTCGGTAAAGACCAATATGGCCTTCATTGGCTGTGGGCATTAATTCGCGTAATGCATCCGCCATTCCGAGTCCAGCCCTTAAAATCGGAATAAAAGAGACATCGTGGTCATCAAAAATATGGCCAGTGGTTTCAATGATGGGTGTCTTGATCGTTACGGCCTTGGTCGGGAAATCTTTGGTTAACTCGTAGCCCATCAGAAACGTAATTTCACGAAGTAATTGCCGAAATTGTCCAGATTTGGTTTCTTCCATACGCATCAAGGTCAGCTTGTGCTGTATCAAGGGGTGATGAATGATATGTAGATTCGGAAATGATTGTTTCATGATGACTCCAGGTTGTTGTTCTTTGTTTTTCTCATTTCTGGGATTAAATTGCAACTCCTAATTATCGCGCCCTGTTTCAGTTTTTGTCTAGTTTACACTTCTAATAAGAACAGGTAGGATTATTGTGATTGCACCACTTGGATAGTGGTGTGACAAAACACTCAGATTTTAGTCAGGGGTGCGTCAGAAATGGAGTTGGGAATTGAAGTTATGAACCATGCCTGAATAGGTCTGGATTGTGAAATGATCATTACCAGTAAAGGATTGCTATGGAAATATTGAAAAAATGGTTTGTGGGCTTTGTGGCTTTTGCCATCTTCTCTGTGGCACATGCTAACATTTTTGTGAATAATGGCTTAGATGAGGACATTCGTGCTCATGCATTAACGCCTAATATTTCAGGGCCGGAGAAGATCCATCCTCAATGTATAGGAATTATTGAGTATACGCTTGATCCTGTGAATCCGATAGCGATTAGTTATAAAACCCATGCGGGACGTGGTTGTCTCGCTGTTATTGCTTCAGATGGCACAATTACGCTCTCTGCAATAGGTGCCTCTACCTGTAAAATGAACCAAGACGTCCTAGAATTAACACTACCCGCTGGTTCTACTCCGAGCTAAAGATTTCAAACATCATCTATAACACATAGAGCTTATGTCAATATTGAATCACTGGGATGAACACGGCGGAAACATCATCACAGTTCGCGTTTTCCCGAAAGCTTCTGCTAACCGCATAAAACCTGAAATCATGCCAGATGGAAGCTTACGTGTACGTGTATATGTAACGGTAGCAGCAGAAGGTGGAAAAGCTAATGAAACTGTAATTAAGTTACTTGCTAAGGCTTTAGAATTGCCAAAATCTTCTTTAAATATCGTACGAGGCGAATTATCTCAAAATAAAATTATTAAAATCACAAAATGAAAAAGGATTTGTTTAATAAGTGATCAATCAATGAGAAGAATTAAATTTTTTGAAATTGGACAAAAATGGCGCTTGTTAAGATAAGAAAACAACCAATAAATTGTAATGCTGTAACGGATTCATTGAGCAAAATAATGCCAACAATTACGGTTACAAGAGGTTCCAATACTGAAATGATTGAGGCACGAGTAGCACTAACAAATTTTAAGCCCCTGAGCATTAATTGAATGGGGAGGGCAGTTACTAATATTCCGAGAGCAAGCAGTGAAATCCACGAACCAAAACTTTGAGGTAATATAAAACTCCTGGATGTGAGAGATAAAATTAAAAATAAGGATGC
>CAYUMZ010000071.1:0-8228 GCA_964446105.1 uncultured Gammaproteobacteria bacterium
AGCAACTGATTCGTAATCAGTAGGTCGGAAGTTCGAGTCTTCTCACCGGCACCAAAGAAATGAATTAAAATTTGAAATTGAAGGCCATTTTAATTATTTCAATGATGGTGAATTTTTCTCGAATTCAGCGAGACAAACTTGATCGGGTATTTTGAGTTCCGCTTTATCAAGAACCAAGTTTAAATACCTAACAAATTCAGGGTAATCGTTGTCATGATCTTTCATTGATTCTTGTAATGAAGCTCTTTTTTTGGCATCACTGCGATTTCGATAAACGTCCATGAAATTCCAGGCAATAGCTTCGAGAATACTATCTTGTTCATAAAATGAAATGTCTAAGCAGAGTTCTTTGAAATTGTCGAAACCAGCCAGATCCCACCAATCTTTGTGAGTGAAAAAACTCGCGGATGGAATTTGATTGGTTTTTAAGATCATGCATTTATCAAGGCCCATATTGTGCATAATATCAAGATTCTCTAATCTCCAGGCCATATGTCTTAACCCAAATTGAATACGGAAAAAAACAAAATCAGAGTTGCCGAATTCTTGGTCGATTTCGAAGGTGCTGCTAAGAAATTTAATATCTCTACGTTTTAGCTCGTCATATGAAAGAATAGTTCCGGTTTCACGAATCTTATCTCGATTGCCACAATGAAGTAGATAAATCTGTTTTCTCTCAGAAAATCTTTTGAGTAGATTTAAAGTGAAATTAAAAACTTTTTGCTCTTGATCTGATAATGGACCAATTTTTTCTTTATGTTTGGCTAAATTATTATTAGTTCTTGTTCTAACGTCATCACCCATGGCATGAGCCATTTTTCTATAAGCCCTATCTGAAAATACAGTTTGCCTCAGCCATTTTTGAACATAAGGTTTGGATAATTCTTCTTCAGATCTTGCACGTACTTTAGGTTTCTCTTTCGGAGCCTGCATCAGGTTTTCCCCTCATATAAAATAAACACGTATAATATCATATTTAAGAGCGAGGTCAGGCCTGCAAGTTTGCATTCTGAAAGCAAACTTGCAGGCCTGACTCCGCTTCCCCATGATTATTTTTTCGCCATAGCGTGAATATTAAGACCCATGCTATCGCTCAGTGCGGCTCTCATTTTTTTACGATTCGTTGAAGGTGATCCTTCAGATTCAATATCAACTTTTTCTGTGGAGCTGCTACGTGATCTGGTTTTATCTTGTTTTTCGATAGCTGCCGTTACCGGCTGGTCGGATTCTTCTTCTGACGTGATTTCTGATTTAGATTGGGTTGTCGAATCATCCAGTGGAATACAGCTTTGTTCAAATTGGTGTGCTATGGATTGAGTGGTCCAAAACAAGGGGTTGTAGCCGTCTAGACTGCGATTTAAACTGATATCCATGGGTTTTGTGGAGCCATCATCGTCTTCTGATAAGTATTCTAATTCGTCTGATTGTTGCATATATACCTCTATCTTTACCCTAATACATAATAAGTTTAAAAGGATATTTTACCAGTATTAGTTTTTAATGTCAACAGTATGATTATTTTTTATTATTTATAATGTGGTGGTGGGGTCCGGCATGCAAGCTTGCATTCTGAATGCAAATTGCATGCCTGACCCCGCATCCCTTTGATTCTTGCATCTACTGTTTTAATTTATAAATTCGATACTCATACTGATCCAATTGACCTCCAGACTCATTTGCTTTTATATACTCATCCCCTATAACCCCGCCATTTTTCTCGATTATTCTAATGCTGGGGATATTTTTTTTGTGAACTGGGTATTTCAAGTAATCATACTCATGATTTGATTCGGCCCAAACTTTAAGAAGATGGATTGTCTCATAACCAATTCCGTTGCCTTGAGATTGTTTTTTCAATCATATACCCAGCTCTGGTGTGCGAGTCTGTATGTCCTCTAATGTTGTGTATCCCAAAAATTCACCCGATATCTTGTTTGTAATCATGAGTGAAATATCTCTGTCCTGGGACATTAATTCGCGACGTAATGTCACATGCTTTCTGATTTCATCAATTGATTTCGGAGCGGTTGGTCACATGAGTTTAGCTATTTCGGATGTAAAGTGCTCACATATTTCGTTAGCGAAATCCATGCTTATTGGGATTAAACTTAATCGTTCTGAATTTAATACAAGTTGTGTAAAGTCCGTCATAAAAACTCCTGGTTCCTCAAACCACTGATTGAATCAACTATTCAATTTCAACCCTACATGTGAAGTCGTAAATCCGTGCTTTTTACCTGTTGTCAATTTTTCAATATGATAGTCTTCATCTTTCGTTTTTTGAACAGTCCATGCACGTGGCGACACTTCTAGGAACATAGTCAATTCTTTACTCGGAAGTCAATAAGGGCCTAGTAGATCTATTAGGCCCTTTCGTGATTCAAAGTAATACATCTATGTGATAAAGTATAGCTTCTAATTATTGTTGAGATTAACCAATGCAAAAAGGGTTTTTTTATCACAGGGATAAGGTTGACTTGTGTGATGACTTATGTTTTGTTTCACAAAACAATTAATAGGAAAATTATGAAATACACCATCACTTATGAGTCAGATCCAAGGAGCGAAGATATTCAGATATTAAATGATGGCTTAAAAGAGCATATGATAAACAAACGCGATTTAAAGCCAATTAGTTTCTTTGGATACTTCATCAAAGATGAAAACGACAAGGTTATTGGTGGATGTAGTGGATGTCTGATGTATGGGTGTCTAGCTGTCGATACTCTTTGGGTTGCTGAATCATTGCGTGGACAAGGCTATGGGACGAAGCTGATGCAAATGGCAGAGCAGATGGGTATAGAAAATGAATGTCATTTTATGACTGTGAACACGATGGACTGGGAGGCTCTCGATTTCTATAAAAAATTAGGTTTTTACGCTGAATTTGAACGTAGAGGTTTTGATAAGAGTTCAATATTTTATTATCTACGGAAAGAGCTAATGCCTTATGAAAATTGATATAAATATAGCACCAGTTGAAAAAATGCCTGTTATACAAAACATGGCAAGATTCTATGCCTACGACTTATCAAAATCGTGTGGGTTTAATCATCTTTTTGACTGGTCATTTCCGGAAAATGGCCTCTACGAAGCGCTCGATTTAAGTGATTATTGGAAACCAGATCGTTACCCTTTTTTGATAACAGTCGATCGTGAGTTAGCAGGATTTGTACTAATTGATAAAATAGGCACTACACCAGATGTTGATTGGAATATGGGGCAGTTTTTTATTGTGGGTAAATATCAAGGGAAGGGTATTGGTCGAAAGGTGGCAGTGCAGATATTTGATAAATTCCCAGGCACCTGGGAGGTGATGCAAATGCCAGATAATATCCCAGCCATTGCATTCTGGAAAAAAGTTATAGCAGGTTATACGAATAACAAATATTTAGAAGAAAGAAAAATTATACAAAAGCCTGAGCTTCACGAAAATATTGTACTGAAATTTAATGTTTCATTACGGTAATATATTGTCAAGCAGTTTGTAGAGGTTTTGTATGATGAAAGGACGCTTTAATCGTGAGGTATTAATCAGGGATAGAATCGGAGACTTGCATGACTGAGCCCGCTGCCAATGGCCATCATAATTTCTTGATTTTTTGGCTAATTTTTGATATCTTTGAGCACTCGATTAAAATAGTGAGCTCAAGTGTATAAGTATCAATACGGGGTAGATAATGAGGGCGCATAGAAAGACTGAACATGACTGCTTACAAGCATGCAAAACGACACCGCTTATTAAACTGGCATCAGAAAAAAAATATACTATTCTGGATATATTGTTATCCAATACCGCTGTTGGTCCAGATGTAACACTTGAGCATGTCACTAAAGCACTTAATGAATTAATTGATTTAAAGTACCCCTTAATTAATCGTATCCTCGAAGTTGCTGCGTATTTCTGTTCTAAGAATGGTTTGTTTATTTATTGCACAAATCCTAGTGATTATGCAGAGCTAAGTATAAATAGTGGTGATACTGCAGGATGTTTCAACCATCACAATGGTTTAATTATCGTATCGACACTATTGCCACTGTCACGGATATTAATTCATGAATTAACGCATGCAGTAAGATTTTATATTAGTTGTTCTGGCGAAGAGGTGCTTAATAGGCACCTTCAGTTCTGCAAACATAAGTTCACCTCTCGTTTCAATCAAGCATTAAGAAACAATAATTTCACAAAAGAGGAACAAGATGAGTTGGATTCAATTGAATCAGATGCTGAGAGCATGCGTGATTTAGCCGTGGAATTTTCACGACATTGTTCTCGTCAAGATCTTGAGCTCATGCTGGAACGCAGTAGAAATGGTGCGGAATTTTTTCATGTTCGACGTGGAGTAGTTGAGGAACATCAAAAATTTCGTAGTGAATTTTATCACGAATTTGCGCCCTATAAAGAAGCAGATCGAGCCGAAGAGTTTTTACCCACTTTTTTAGAGTTTTTTGTGATGGGTGCCTATCATAAAAAAATGGAATCGCTTCGAACGTGGTTATCGATGTCCATGGTCATTTTAGGTTGTAACACTAACCAAATTTATTATAGTAGTTTACTGAGTCTGATGTGGGATTCTCTGCCTAAATTTTTAGCCGAAGATTTTATTAAAAGCGATTTTAGGACTGCACTTGATCATTATGCTGGAAGGATGCGTTTATCTGCTGAAAGATTAATCGATAGTCACTATTATTCTGCAAGTTTGGCTGAACCAGCTAGAATTAACGTTTGGTAGTTTCTGTTTAAATATGATGTAAATTTAATTCAATATGAGCAAAGAGATGGTCACTAGCCATGCAAGAACCTAAAAGAGGGAAACTAACAGCATTTAATGAGTCGTTTGCCGTCGAAAATCCCGCGACCGATAATTTGGTGAAATTAACGTTCAAAGAACAAAATGCTGTTGCTGCCTTCCTTGCGGTTTTTGCCCAACTATTACCATTCTTAAACAGTGATTATCCTCGAATCGAGGATAAAGCGGTATTGCTGACTCAAGAACAATATTTCTTCTACCAGCGTTGCGTCATGGCCGAATCCGGCAAGCTCACGTTAGAATATTTGGGCGATAGTTTTCTGAAAACGCTGCGCACGGATGAATTTGATTTTAGCCAAGCATTCATTTTAGGGATAATTCCAGGAAAGGAAAATACGAAACGCCACCAAAATTTGCGTCCTAGAAATCGGGGGGCTTTCACGATTAATCCCAACGGTAAAATCGTTTCAAGAGATGAAAAACGGCCTACCTACACCTCAAAAGAAAAAGAAGGATTTTCCCAAAACCAATCTTGTACACACATCGATGAGCTGGCGTTAAGTACCGCTTTTGGCTTCGGCAAAGATAGGCATAGCAAACTTTTCGGGCTATTGACACATATTGATGATACGTTGATGAGTCGACTGCTACTTAACGATTCCGGAACTGTGAGTAGAATTTTCGATTTCTCAAACATTGGTCAGGCGAATTCAAGTGGCACTTATAAACAATATGCTACTCAATTTATATTCCCTCCAGCACAATTTAAATCTTTTAAGGATAAAAATTTGTGTAAGAGGCAAAATGATGGTGGTACCAATGAGGTTTTGGCAAGATTACGCTTTAATCCTTATCGATCTGTGATCTGCATTTGTACTGATACTTTAGAAGCTCGGTTGTTAGCTGAAGATTTTGCGCAAGAACTGTTGCATCATTTTTCTATTTATGCCGAAAGCCAAGGATTTAAATTAAATCCTCATTTCAAAATACCTATTATTTTTTATGTGCCAAAAAACTCAAATGAATACAAGCGCCATACAGAGCGCCTCGGACATGAGTTGAAATTCTACACGCCAGCCATGCTTGAAAAAGATCGCGCTGAGGCTGTGGCAATTTACAAAGATAAGATGCGTCGAAGAAGGTGTTATCAAAACCAAGACTACGAATTTCTTTTAGGATTAGAGAGTATAACCGCTCAGAATTTATTAGAGTCCATTGACGCTGTTCCTTTGGCTCTTGCTATGATAAGAAATGGTAAAGTGCGCATGTTGATGCGCGTATTAAGGGCCTCAACGCAGCCTAATATCTGCGATCGTGTATTTGATGCACTCTTAGCCGATGGGTTAATCATACAGAATGATCCGATCATTGCTCAACTCATTGTCGCTGAGGCATTTGATATAGCTAATAAGATTATCAATGCAACAAAAACTATTAAAGCGGAATTAAAATATAAAAGTGTATTATTAATTGATCATTTAATTCGATCTGGAAATCCGCGCCACTTCCATTTTATGGGCTTTGACCAGATGTTGATGAAAGCGGCAAAAATGCGCGCTTGGGTTTCGGTCTCGCTTTACCTCAAAGAATATGGTCATCAAGAGGTGCGAAATTCAAATGTTGAGACATCGAGAGAATCGCTTAATGCAAGTGATTATGGTTATGCTTTATTTGAGGCACTGCAAGATCAACAACTAAAACTCGCTAAGTTTTTCTTAAAAAAAGGTGCAAAATCAACCTGGCGCAATCAACAGACTGAATACAAATATCAGCTATTGTCAACGCTTTATTTTGCAATTAACTTTGATTACAACGATTTTCTTCCAAATTTGATCGAACATGAAAAAGAGGGGCAGAACGAATATTATGAAGCGAGACTTAGGCTGTCGCTTGATCTCGCTTACTGCTGCAACAATAAAACAGCAGTTGCATTGCTCGAGAAAATTTCTCAGCTGGTCTGTATAGATCCTGAAAATATTCAGATTGGCATCTGCATGCTATTACATGAAGCTTTAATTGTTGGGGATAGAAAAATCTTTGAATTACGATTAATTCGATATTGCCATCAATATAAATTGCTGCCCGAAAATAACCATAATATTTTAGATGGATTAGAAATTTTACAAGCGCAGCTGGCTAAAATTGTTAGCAAAGACACTCAAGGCTTTTTGACGGAAATAATAATGCAGCGAGATGCAAAACCCTCTAGTCGCCTTGTTGATGAAGATGAATACGCAGATATTGTTATTCTAAAAAGTGACAAAAATATGTTCATGCGAGCGCTCATTGACCAACGATATCGCGAAGCTGATTTATTATATACATTGACCATGACTGCAGAAGACTTCGAGCGTGAATTTCACAGGCAAGTTAAAATCAAAGCATGGAAATATGTAGAATTCTTCAGTCGATACCATACAGATACTAACGATACATTAGGTTATAGTTACGCATTGCTCAAAGCCCTGAAGCACCAACAACCAAGATTAGCTAAATTATTATTACAAGCCGGTGCCAAAGCAAATTGGTTAAAATGGAAGACAGGTGATGATCACCCGCTTGAGTCTGCGCTATTGCATGCGATTGACTATGATTATCATGAGCTCGTCCCCCAGTTAATAGAACTTGAATTGGGTAATTCTGACGATAGTGCCCCAAGAAGGCTTAGATTGGCTTTAGATCTTGCTTATGTGCGTAGAAATCACGAAGCCATTAGTTTGCTCGAGGGCGCTAATATCCAGGCTCCATTCATGGATCCTGCGAATGTTGTTAATGGGCTATGCGTTCAGGTGCTGGAAGCTTTTTCGTTGGGAAAAAGAGAAGTGGGTGAGCTACGTCTACTTCGGTATTGCCACACTTACAATTTAATGGCTAAAGATAATCGTCGTGTTGTTGATGGATTAGATATCATTAAAAATTGTTTTCTTAATACTCTTCAGTCGTATACCCAGAATGAAATTATTAGATCTGTAACCTTATTATTTGAAATAATATTGTCCGACTTGAAAGCTGAATTACTGGCATCATCACTTGGCTTATTAGATTTTGATAACTCAGATGACTCTGAGGAAGAGGAAGGAATAAGAAAAGAAATTTATAGTACAATTATTAAATATCTGACAAGTGATAACTTCGATACAGTCCATAGAATAGTTATTGACCATGAATCAAAAAAAGGGTTTCATCGATGTAACTGGAGAAGTGCTATTGCTGATGAATATAACAAGAGAATCTCCTCAAATTCACGCTCTCTTGGCTCAGGTCCATACTCTCGTAGACTAGACCCTGTTACTACTTTGATCTATAAACTCGGTATCAATCTAAGTTCGTACACGTATTTTCAATCTTTTGAATACGCAGTGGACACTGGCAACGAAGAGCTATGCATATTGTTGCTAAACCACTCACTGAGTAATCCAGCAGTTCAGGAAAGATCGCTTGTTACGGCTATTGAGCGAGGTAATGCACCACTCATTC
>CAYUMZ010000072.1:0-8170 GCA_964446105.1 uncultured Gammaproteobacteria bacterium
ATGCTCTCGAAGAACGCACGAGATTGTATTTTATGAGCGTTAACTAAATTGCCTTCGAGGTAATCAACTTCCTTGCTTAAATTTTCGTAATTATCTATGGGATTGGTTATTAATTTCAAAATACTCTCTAAACACTGCTGAGATTTTTTTTGACGAATATTGGCCAAGATACTCTCAAGACGGTCCAGCAACTCCGAAGAGTCTTTCATATCACTGCAAGTGATGCGGACGATACCTTTTGTCGGGTGGCCGCCAAAATAGGAAAAGGGAGCGACCATGATTTTATGCTCGAAGAGCAAATAATAAGCTAAACTTTCATCATCTAGAATTTTGGTAAGACCTGGAAATGCTGCATTAGAAGGAATTTCAATGTTAATTAAATCACCTAAATCGGCAAGTACGTAAAATGCACCTTCCACTTTATACGACTTATCCGGCATTGCGGCGCCAATTTCTTCCAATCTTCTTTCCACATTTTGCACAATAGGACTGTAAAAATTGACAATTTTTTGTTGAGACGCATCATTAAAATGGTCCATCGCATCCGCATAGCCTTTTGAGGTAATTCGATCGGCGTGTCCTATGAGGTTAGTATGCCAAGTTTTTACTTTTGAAAGCAGAGTAGGATTTTTACAAGCGACGACGGCGATTCTTACTCCAGCAGCAGAAAATCCTTTGGTAGCTGATCTCAACAAAATAATCTGATTTTCAAGCTCTGGTGCGACACTTAACAAAGAACAATGAGGTATCATACTCAATTCAGCATACGATTCGTCCAGAATAATCGGAATATTATTCAAAGATTCGTCAGAAACTATAACTCGTGCGATATCTTTCCATTCGTCTTCTCTTAGGGCTATTCCTGTTGGATTATTAGGATAACAAAAGACAAAGGCACTGATAGAATGTTTATCATGAATGGCTAATTTTTTTGCAGAGAGAATCTTAGATTTTAATTCTGTGGAAGTTAGTCTATAACCTGGTAAGTTCATAACATTAATAGTAAGAAATCTGTTTTTTCCATCATGACCTTTATGTAAGGGGTAATAAGGTGATGTTGTAATAATACGTCCATCGGGATTATCTGCGTTTATTGCCATAAAAATGGAAGCCAGTGCTAATGCACCGCCAGCAGTAAAAAGTATGTTGTTTGAACGGATGCGATTATTTTCATCAAACTTATATAGCCGTGTTAATGAGCGAGCTATAGTTTTTCTTGCTAATTTTTCACCCGCCGAGACGGTGTAGTCTATGGGTTGCTTTTTATCATCAATGCTCTTCCAACTCTCAATCATACTTTTTGTAAGGTATTCATCTATCGGAGCAGTAGGTCTTCCCATCCCAGCCATAATTACCTTTTGTGTAGAGTGTTCAGCGAGGACATGTGCCCAGGTATTAAGGGCCATTATGCCGTCTGATTCTACAATTTGGTCGTTGTGGTCGAGAAGTGCAGGTTTCTTTAGTTTAGCCATATATACTCCTTTTATATAAGTAGATGTATCCGGAGCCTAGCAAAAAAATCGTTTGATTGTCATGGGGGTTAAATCCCTACCCGAGTATTAACAAAAAGGTTACGTAAATAAACTTTCTGAAATTGGCGATTAGTGCCTTGAATGAGTATCAGATTAGGGCTCTGATCATGTTCAGTTCAACCTATAATATATTAGAGTAGTTCATGGTCATTCTTTTGCTGGATTTTGCAAGAATCCACCCACTTGTGAATCCCACAAGTTTTTGTAAATTCCATTTAACTTCAACAATTCTTGATGAGTACCGTCTTCGACAATTTTGCCGTGTTCGAATACAAGAATACGATCCATGTGTAAAAGAGTTGAGAGACGGTGTGCGATAACAATGGTAGTCGCTTTATTGGTTTCAAGCATTTCATTTAACGAGTCTTGGATGAGTTTTTCAGTGGGCGTGTCGAGAGCAGAAGTGGCCTCATCCAAAATTAAAATTGGTGCGTTTTTTAAAATCGCTCGAGCTATTGCTATGCGTTGTCGTTGCCCCCCGCTGACTTTTACGCCCCGTTCGCCAACTATGGAATCATAACCTTTAGGCATGCGCATAATATCGTCATGAATACGGGCTTTTTTGCAGGCTTCTGTAATTTCATTAAATGACGCAGCCTCTTTAGCCAGTTGCAAATTTTCTAAAATTGAACGATGAAACATGGTGATATCTTGAGGAATCACAGAAATATTTTCCCGTAGCGAATCTTGTTGAAGAGAATTAATAGGGTGATTATCAACAAGAATTTTGCCACTTTTCACGTCGAAATATCGGAGCAAACATTTGATGAATGTAGTTTTTCCAGCGCCAGAAGTACCTACGATACCAATTCTTTGGCTGGGCTGTATATGAACTGATAAATTATTAAGAACGTCAGAATCGTTTCCACTATACGAGAATGTCACATCCTCAAATTTAATTTCACCTTTCACTTTGGAGAGAGGGATTGCGTCCGTAGCATCGGTCGTATCTTTAGCAACATTAATAAAAGAATAAGAAGCTTTAATACTGGCAAGTGCAGGATTAATATTAAATAAAAGATTTTCGAGAAATGAATCAAGCACAGAATGCAAATTTAATGTCACAATGGATACAAACGCGAATCCCCCTGGTGATATTTGTCCGCTTTTAAAAAGATAACTCAATAGGTAAATTTGTACGGCGATCATTATTGTTACCATAACGGTATCCGCATTATCCACGAAATACGCATCAAATTGCCGAGTTTTTTTGTCCCATTCTTTCCAGCGTGTAATTGCGGGCGTTAATTTTAACTTAAATTCATTTAAGATATTCCCGATAATTTTAATGCCGAAAATATTCGCAATAGAGTCATTGATAATACCTAAGGCTTGTTGTCTCGCTAATACATACTGTTCTTGCAATTGAATTTGTTTTTTTAAAAGAACCACGATGATGGGTGAGTATGTGAGTATAAATACGATTAAAACTAAAGCAGGTATAATATTGATATGGACTAAAAATAATATACTAATAATAATGACTGATATATTACACATCGCCCTAAAGCAAGCATTTAGTAAAGTCATAATGCTATTTTGAAAGTCAGCGATTTTACTTGATATTTCACCTGATAAATGCGAGTCAAACCAATGCAATGAATGTCCCACCGTTTTTTTATACATGTTCTCGACTATTTCTGCTAATAGTTTGGGTCTATATTTTATATCAAAAAGCCTTTCAATGAAGAACATTCCATGATACATAAATTTGTATAAGACGAATAGAAACAACAACAATCCAACACTTGAATTTGAATTGTAGAGTATAGCGTCAATAATTTCTTTTACTTTATAGTCTACAGCAACGCTAAAAATGGAACCTAAAATAGCGATAAAAACGAGTGATATAAGATAAATCTTGTAGTCTTTAAACAGGGCTTTAAAAAAATCTAACACTGCGTTCACCTCATGCTATCGGAAGGGGTCAAGTCTTGACAAATAGACAAATATACATTTGTCTACTTGTCAAGACTTGACCCCTTCCGCTTAATCTGTAAGGATTCTGTCATTCATTTTGAAAGGTTACAATGACTCCTAATCATCCCATTGGCATTTTTGATAGCGGCGTAGGTGGACTCACAGTGCTAAGAGCATTACGGGCTGCCTTACCCTATGAGCGAATGATCTATTTTGCTGATACAGCAAACGTGCCTTATGGTGAAAAAACGCCAGACCAAATAAAAGGATTTTCAAAACAAATATTAAAGTGGATGCAAGACGAATTAGGTGTGAAGTTAGTGATTGCAGCGTGTCATACGAGCTCTGCATTAGCGCTGAGTGAAGTGGCTAAAGAATTCAAAATCCCCGTGATAGGAACCATTGATCCTACCGTTGCGGCTATTTTGCAAGATAAACGACACGCCCGGATCGGGATCATTGCGACACCGGCCTCAGCACAAAATCTCACTCACGAAAAAGCCTTAATTCAATCTGGATTCGAAGGGTTGATTCATACGATTCCGTGTCGAGAATTTGTTCCACTAATCGAAACTGGAAATCTGGATGGTCATGAGTTGCATGATATCACACAGCATTATCTTGAGCCTTTTCATGAAATGAATTTGACGACCTTGATTTATGGTTGTACACATTATCCTTGGATTTCTGATGTGATTGTGCGTTATTTACCGCCAACAGTGACCTGTATCGATCCTGCTCATCATATTGTCGCCGAAACGACTCAAACATTAATGAATATGGCGCTTTTAAATAATAGCCCGATGAATCAAAAAGTTGATTTTTATTGTAGTGCACGCCCTGAACAATTTGCAGAAGTCACCGCCCGTTTTCTTCTAATGCCTACACCCATCGTAAAACTTAAGACGTTTTAATGACCCCTTCTGACCCTATATTGCGGAATCTGGCCCATAGTGGTATCTTGATTCCTTGATATTCAGGCTAAAATTACCTGATTGATAGGCACGTAGCTCAGGGGTAGAGCACCACCTTGACATGGTGGGGGTCGGTGGTTCGAAACCACTCGTGCCTACCACCTTAATTGTTGTTAGTTAGTAGAGAGATGACTCAGGAAATGCCCAAAATAACACTTCCGGATGGCAGTCAAAAACATTTTGACCGTCCCGTTACCGTTCACGAGATTGCTCAAAGTATTGGTACAGGCCTCGCAAAAGCAGCATTAGCAGGGAAAGTGGATGGAAAACTGATTGATACCAACCGAATCGTAGACTCAGACGTCAAACTTTCAATCATTACCGATCGTGATCCAGAAGGTATTGAAATAATTCGACATTCAGCCGCTCATTTGCTTGCTCACGCCGTCAAACAATTATTTCCAAAAGCACAAGTCACTATCGGTCCGGTGATCGAAGATGGTTTTTATTACGATTTTTCTTATCCTCCTGGATTTACATACGATGATTTAGAAAAAATTGAAAATCGTATGACCGAATTAGCGAACAAAGATTTCCCTGTGGCTCGTGAAGAAATCTCTCGCGACGAGGCGATCACACTTTTCCGAAAGATGGGTGAAGAATATAAGGCCAAAATTATCGAAGATATCCCCGCAGGAGAAACCTTGACGATTTATCGACAAGGTGAATTTGTCGATTTATGTCGTGGTCCTCATACACCGTCGACCGGAAAAATAAAAGCGTTCAAATTGACAAAATTAGCCGGTGCTTATTGGCGAGGTGATTCTAAAAATGAAATGCTGCAACGTATTTATGGCACTGCATGGGCTGATAAAAAACAATTAACCGACTACCTCACTCGTTTAGAAGAAGCTGAAAAACGCGATCATCGTAAAATCGCCAAAAAAATGGATTTATTCCATATTCAAGAAGAGGCTCCAGGAATGATTTTTTGGCATCCTAAGGGGATGACAATTTATAATATTGTCACAGATTACATTAGAAAGTTTGTGCAAGACCATGATTATCAAGAAATTCGTACGCCTCAGCTTGTGGATAGTAAACTGTGGGAGAAATCGGGTCATTTAGCGATGTTCGGTAAAGACATGTTTTTAGTGCAGGCAGATCCCCATACCTATGCGATTAAGCCCATGAGTTGTCCGTGTCATGTTCAGGTTTATAATCAAGGCATCAAAAGCTATCGAGATTTGCCTTTACGACTCGCCGAATTTGGCTCATGCCACCGAAACGAGCCTTCTGGAACACTGCATGGCTTGATGCGCTTACGCAATTTCGTTCAAGACGATGCTCATATATTCTGTACCGAAGAGCAAATCCAATCCGAATCTTCTAATTTTATCGATGAATTGTTGACGGTCTATCGTGATTTTGGTTTCAATGAAGTCATCATGAAGCTTTCCACACGGCCGGAAAACCGCATTGGAGACGATGCGCTATGGGATAAGGCGGAAAATGCCCTGGAACAAGCTCTCAATAGTAAAGGAGTAGAGTGGGGGACAAATCCTGGCGAAGGTGCATTTTATGGGCCCAAAATAGAGTTCTCACTGAAAGATTGTATTGGACGAGTTTGGCAGTGCGGAACTCTCCAAGTGGATTTCTCAATGCCAGTGCGGCTTGAGGCTGGGTATATTGCCGAAGACGGCACTCGTAAAACCCCTGTCATGTTGCATCGAGCGATTTTAGGCTCAATGGAACGTTTTCTTGGCATTTTGATTGAGCATTATGCGGGTCAGTTCCCTCTCTGGCTTGCGCCGATTCAAGCGGTGGTGATGAATATTACAGAAAGCCAAGCTGAGTCAGTTCTTGAAATTACTGCTAAACTTAAGCAGAACGGTTTTAGGGCTATTTCTGATGTCAGAAATGAAAAGGTCGGGTTTAAAATCCGTGAACATACAATACAACGTATTCCGTATCTTATAGTGATTGGAGACCGTGAAAAAGCATCCGGTGAAGTCGCTGTGCGCACAGTATCCGGGGAAGATTTAGGTGTGATGAGTTTAGAGTCCTTGATGTTAACATTAGGGTCCAAATAAATTTTTAGACTTAGTGTTTATCCACAGCAATGTGGTTTTTTAATTATTGGAGGAAAGTAACATTAGCGTTCAGACAGAAAAGAAACAAGCTCGCATCAACGAAGAGATTGTTTCAAAATCAATTCGGTTAATTGGTGTTGATGGTGAAGTTGTTGGAATTGTTTCCAACCACGAGGCGCAATTAAAAGCACAAGATGCCGGTTTAGATCTTGTAGAAATTGCACCGAATGCAGAACCCCCCGTTTGTCGGATTATGGATTACGGCAAATATTTATTCGAGATCAATAAAAAGCAATCTTTGCAAAAGAAAAAAAGCAAACAACAGCAGAGTAAAGAAGTAAAATTTCGTCCTTCCACTGATGTTGGTGATTTTCAGATTAAACTACGTAAAATAACGGCTTTCTTAGAAGAAGGTTGCAAAGTAAAAATTACTGTTCGATTTAAAGGTCGTGAGATTATGCACCACGAATTAGGCATTGAATTGTTAAAACGTGTAGAACAGGCTTTGGGCGAAAGTGCTTCAATAGATAGCATGCCTAAATCTGAAGGAAAACAAATCACAATGGTAGTGTCACCTCGTCGTTCATGATAGTTGGGGAGGGTAGATTAATTGACTAAAGAACCGAGTTTTATAATCGAGTTTAATTTGGAAACGAAAGTTCTTCAATATCTCGATATTATGTCATTTGAATTCGATTCTGAGGATAAAACAAAAATATATTGGATTCACTGTGATCGATCTCAGAAAGGAATGTTAAAATATCTACGAGAAAAATTGGATTTATCGGCTGACGTTATACAAATAACAAAAAAATCAGATAGACCTACTCAAATATTAGAGCGTGAAGATACACTCACAATTCAAATGGAATGTCTATTGCACAAAGAATTATTACCGCATAGAGAAGCGTCGGTTGATAAATTGGTTATCCATCTTAATACTCACTATTGTTTAACAATCTCAAAAGGCTCCATACCATTAATCGAGCGAGTCAATAGTAATTTACCTGCAGCGATTCAATTTGCAAAAACACCTTGTTTTCTATTATTTTTGATTATCGATAATGTTGTTTCGCATTACACAGATATTCTCTATCATTATGAAATTATTGCTGAAGACCTCGATGCTAAAGGCGGTAAAGCGTTGTATAAAGAAATCATAAAGCTCAAAAAGTTGTTGATGAATGTGAGGCGTCACACAATTGTGGTAGTAAATATTCTTAACTACATTACATCTCGAGATATAAAAGCAGTCTCAAAACATTGCAGAATATCTTTATTGACACTTTTAACGAATACCCAAACAGTCAACAACGAATCAGAATCTATTCGCGAATTATTAAACGGTACACTCGGTCAAATAGATAATGCCTTGATGAGACAAGTCAACAATACTATGCGTGTCCTTACTGCCATTGCGGCAATTTTTATGCCCCCTTCTCTTATCGCAGCTATTTATGGCATGAATTTTCAACGTATTCCAGAGCTTAGTTGGACCTATGGTTATGCTTACTCGTTAGTTCTCATGCTGGGCTCCATGATTGGCATGTTGTATTATTTCAAACGAAACAAGTGGTATTAGCACCACAGATGATTAGTTCGCGAAGTTGTGTTAAACTACGCGTACATCAGTTTAAGTGGCTATTAGCGGTATGAAAGTAGCGTTAGAGGACAAATATGAAAAAGATCAATCAGTTTCTTTTAAATTTCA
>CAYUMZ010000073.1:0-8116 GCA_964446105.1 uncultured Gammaproteobacteria bacterium
ATGATAGACATTATAGCTTTCTGGAACAACTGCCTTGAAAATGATGACGAGTCCAAAAGCACCCTCACCCCTAGCCTTTTAGGTGAACTCACTGAACAAACAATTCAATTCATTGGTCAGCAAGTGTTGTTGAATAATGAGATCACCACTTTAGAATGGGGACATTTAGAAGCGTTCGTATTATCAAAAATAGAACTCTCAGATCCACTCAACGATTATTGTCATCCACAGTTTTTTCTCGCAATCCTGCAGCATGCAGTAGATGAAAAAAAAGAAAATTACCACGTTCAAATTACCTATGATAGTGTGCAATCAGCAGTAGCTTTTCAGAAACTTTTATATCATGTATTACCCTTTACGACTGCTGAGTTTCCTTTACTTGATGACAAATCAGTATTTCTCAATTTTGACCAACACTTTTTTCTCATTCGAAATCTGAGTCTTGGTATGAATGGACTCACATCAAACTTTACAAAAAATTTCTATCTTAAAACCTTGAGAGCTGATGAATTCGACTTCACGAGCTCTTTTTTAATCACTCTGTTCAATACTGGTAGTGAGAGTAGAGCTTTTCAAAATTTAAGACCGAAGAATCGTGGAACTTATATTATTGATTCTGATGGAAAGATTCTAACTCGCCATGAAAAAACCCCAGATACTTCAAAACCTAAAATCGGATACACACAAATTCAATCCGTTACGCTAATCGATGATTTTCTTATTACTGCTCCATTTGGATTTAACAGGCGTGACAAATTGTACGGCATAATGACACATCAGGACGATTTGATCATTAAACGACTATTAAAACATGATTTTGGGACCATAGATAGACCCTTTGAAATTGACTCTATTGCCTCGGCTCACAGAGAAGCAAAGTTCTTCAACACACTAAAAAAGCTAAACAATAGAACACAATATTCAGAAAAGCAACTTGATGAATTCAAAAAAGCCAATCTTGCAACACAACTCTCGAGCATGAAGACAAATGAGGTACTTGCCAGAATCAGATTTAACCCGCACAAAAGTTTCATAAGTATATGCTCGAACTCTCTTAAATCTAGATTGCTCGCTTTAGATTTTTCTGAAGAAATTATGGAAAATTATGTCGAAAAATCGAAGGATAATGGCATGATGATAAATTTTAATTTCAAATTAACTATCATTATCTATCAAAAAAATGATCCAAGAATAAAAATTCCCACCATCATATACGGCCATGATATTTCACTATACACTTCGCAGATGCGTCAACAAGATACAGAAGAATGTCATCGCATCTACAAAGACAAAACAACAAGATTACAATATTATGTAAATCATGATTTTGAATTTTTATTAGGTTTATTCGAGTTAACTGAACAGATTTTCTTTCAAGATGTTAAAGGGCTGCCTCTAGCGTTGCATATGATTAAGCACGGCTATGCTCGAATGCTAATGCGCTTAGTTAGACCTGCCCGACTTAAAAAGATGCCTGAAACAAATCCTAAGTTAATCTATAATATTTTCAACAAGTTACAAAAAGAGGGTTATATTGAAAAAAATGACCCCATAATTTCTGAATTTATTATGATAGAATCATACGATCTAGCCACTCATCTCATCACGCTAACAAACTCTATAACATCTTTGTTAACCTATCGTGGAATTGCTCTAAAAGATCACTTAGTCGAAAAAGGAAATCCACGACAAATCAGCTACGTCGGCTTGAATGAACTACTACTGTATGCGGCGAATAAAAATCACTGGACAACCATTAGATTATGTCTGAAAGAAATCAAAAATATTGAACAAAAATTACTAACAAAACTTCTAGAAATGGCTTATAAAGCAAACCAATATAGCGAGATGATACTCCTTCTTCAACTAAAAGCAGGCGATCCGAAGACTATCAACACACTAATTTATGACGTTAATAAACAATCTTCTATAGAATGGCTAATTATTGAATTAATCATTAGACATTACGATAATTGTAAAAATTGCCCTGAGTTTTGCCGCTCACTGATATTAGCTCTTCGCAATAAAAAATTTAAATTGGCCCGTGAAATTGCGAAAATCGCGGTGTCCCAAGAATGGAGAACACAAGATACAGAGAAATACCAATTCCAATCTGCTCTATTCTATGCAATCAAGTTCAACCTCATCGACCTATTTGAGTTCAGTATTCAACAAGAGCTTATTAGGGAAGATGATAACTCCAACGTTCGGTTACAGCTTTGCTTAGATTTAGCAAGATATCAAAAAAATTCAACTGCAATTGAGCTTCTTGACAGCAAGACCGATCAACCAACACAAATTAATTCTGATGACAGTTTAATGATGGTGTGTAAATTAGTTTTTGAGGCGTATTATTTAGGTGAGAATGCTCTCGCGGAATGGCGTTTATTTCATTATGGCCGTCGTCTAAATGTTTTACCAACAGGGTGTGACAATATTATAGATGGATTAAAAGTACTTCTACCAGGCTATTCGAAAACACTGCTTAGAGCTTATAAAAAATCCTCCATTGAACCCTATTTATACATAGCCAATGTTTTTTTATGCCATTATAACATAGAGCTATATCAAAATTTATTCTCTTTAACAAATGACATCATCCAAGTACCTCTCAAACAATCTGAAAGCACTATCGCGAAAAAGATACTTGAAATATTTTCTCTTGAAAAAATTGAACAGGTGAAAGATGTTATCTGCATATCAAAAAATGCAGCAATATGGTTATGGCTTCTATCATCTCTTTTAAATGAATTATATCTAGTTGAAGCCAACACATTGCGCACTGAATTTGACACTAGAAATTCGCGCGGAAAAGCTTATATAGAACTCATTATTCACACCCTCACACTGATGAATAAAAGCTCTGTATGTGTGACAGATTCAGCAGATTACTCATTAACTCTGAATGCCATTAAATCTATTTTCAAAATGAGTTATATACTTAAAAATGAGAAAGCGCTTGAGTTTATCTTATCACACACAGATTTTACAAACCATATACAAGAAGATTTACTATCAGATATCATTGAAGAAAATAAATTAGGCTGGCAGATCTATCATGACAAAAGTGATACTGAATTTCTATTTCAATTATTAAATAAATATGCATTTACTGTAAGAAAAAAACATCTATTTAATATCGTTAAATCTAATCAATTCAGCAAATTAGGACCTATACTTGAAGTCATGAAAGACGAGGAGTATCAAAATCCAAATTTTTTTTGGGACTATTTCAAGCTATGGATAAAATTAAAGTATGGAAATCATAGAACCATACCTATAGAAAATGGATATAGCTCTATTCTTGAAATAAGACTAGGCTCAATTCGCTGCCTCCATTACACATTACTATTTCTCCTGTTGGTGCTTTATCATACATTTAATATGCGCCAAATGAATCATAAATTCCTTCATATCCGTGATTTATTTGATTCTGAACCAATGCGAACGATTGAAAAAGAGTATCAGGGTGTATTAAAAAGCGAAAGTGACTGTACTAAAAAATTCAATCCAACACTCAAAATTCTTAACAATTATTTATCTCAAACTATTGCAAAGTTTGATGCACCACCCAACACGAATATCCTTCTCAACACTTATAGCAAACTAAACGCTACTCTAAGACAAGCGTTACCCGCTTTTCCAGCCATTTTTTTCCGAAGCAATCCAAATGCCGTAATTGCAGGTAAACTCTTTAATCTACTACATACAGCAGATCCGATGCTAGAACAGATCAAAAACGATGCGGTTTTTAAAACCACACCGCAACCAAGCTCTCCCAGTATTGTGAAATAGAAATGATGACCAAAGACTATACAGCACAACTTGATGCAGCCATAAAAGAGGGCATTGGCCAAGACACTATTATCCAAATCATCAGGATAACAATCACTCATATTGGACCTGAAGTCACTTGGGATCACTTTGAATCCTATTTAGCGTCTAAAATTCCTGAAGATGATGAGATTTTTGACAATTTACATGCACTCGTATTTGCTCAATTTCAAGATCTCGAAATATTGGAAGAAGGTATTGATTCTGGCTTAATTAAGCTATCCTTTAAGAAAAAACAAACTACACAAGCCTTTCATGCTTTTACTCAGCACGCATTCCCTATCATTAATTCTGAATATCCTCAGATCAATGACAATGAAATCATTTTGACTGACGATCAACATTTTTTCTGTCGTCGCGGCACTATGCTTAAAACAGCCGAATTGCCCGCTGATTTCTTAAATGATTATTTCTTAAAAACATTAAGAGCCGATGAATACGACTTTAGCGATAAATTTATCAAAGGTCTTTTCCCTAATCCTCATGGGGCGCGACGATTACAAAATTTACGACCCAAAGGCCGGCTACCCTGCACAATTTTAGGAGATGGCAGTGTAATATCAAGAACAGAACGGACAGTATTTCCAACCACCAAGAAAGAGGGTTTTACTCAAATACAATCGTGCACATACCTCGATAAGCAAGCACTCACACCCGCGTTTGGCTTTGATAGAGATAGAAATCCTAAACTCTATGGACTACTCACTCATCGTCATGATCTCATCATCAATCGAATGCTAGTCGAAGACGGAGGCACCGTCAGTCGTCCGTTTGATCAAGAAACGACTCGCCCCGATAGTCGGTCATCAAGATTAAGAAGCTCTTCTAATCCCTTATTATTTCATTCTAACGAGTATGAAAAATTCAAATCGGTAAACAGTAGATTAAGAAAGAAAAAACATAAAACCAATGAGGTACTTGCCAGGTTACATTTTAATATCTTCAGAGGCATGATTTGCATTTGCGCCAATGATCTCGAAGCGCGATTGCTTGCCTACGATTTCTTGGAAGAAATCTTAGAAAATTACCATGAGCATGCTAAATCCAAAGGCATTGCGTTCAATCGGAAATATAAGATACCTGTCGTATTTTATTTGAAAAAACCCGAAGCAAAAAACTCAATCAGTAGCATTACTAAAGGTTTAGGACACCAGTCACACCATAAAATTTTTTTATATACTCGAAGAATGCGGAAACAAGACATTGAACGGGCTAATTCATACTATCGCATTGATTCAATGAGGATTGCTTGTTATACAAGCAAAAATTATGAATTCCTACTTGGTCTCGATTCAATGTCATCCAGCGTACTATTAGAACCAACAAATAACGGTGCCCCGTTAGCGCTTGAGATGCTGAGAAATGGATACACACGAATGCTATTACGGTTATTACGACCCTCAAGAAAAAATACAGCTCACCATGCAAACGACTCACTTAGTTTAAAAGAAATTGTATTCGATGATCTGATTGCTTCCGAACACCTAATAAAAAATGATATAGCAATCTCATATTTGGTCATAGCCGAGGAATTTTCAATAGCAAATAAACTTATCAAAGCAACAAACTCAAATATTGATGAACTGATCATAGAGGAAACAATTGATGACAAAATCCAGCAAACTAAACTTGAAGAATACATACTTTATAGAGGCAACCCACGTCACTTTGATTTTCTGGGACTAGACAAAATGCTGGTAAAAGCTGCGGATAAAGACTATTGGGTTCCGATAAGACTATGTCTCAAAGAATTTTCTAATATTCATGCAGACACACTGCATCTTTTATTAACAGGTGCATGCTGGCGACGAAAACCTTTCAATGAGCCTAATATAGTATTTCTACTCAAAAAAACGAAGGTTAGCGCTAGAGCGGTTCAAGTAGCATTCGATGACGCAAAAACATCTCTCGATTGGACGACGGTAGAACTTTTACTTACCCACTCTCAAGAGTATGAAACCCAATTTGATTTAGGATTTTTATTACATGAAGCTCTTCGAAAAAAAAATCATCATATGGCATCGTTAATTTTAGCTAAAGGTACTAATTCAAACTGGCGACTAGCGCGCGGTCTCAACTATTGCTATAGCTCCTCATTATTTTATGCTATACAACATGAATTCAATGAATTCTTACCGCAACTATTTGCGCATGAAAACGGATCTCACGATCCATATTCAACGACTCGATTAGGTCTCGCATTAGATTTAGCTCATGTTCAGAACAATACTGCCGCAATCACATTCTTTAATGATAATAAAATCTTTGACACTTGCTTTGTCTGGACAAATATTAGGGTGAGTGCTTGTTATTATATTTTTGAGGCTTTTTTTGCCAACCAACCTTCAATAGCAGAATACCGTTTGAACCGATTTGCAAAACATCATGACTTATCGTTACCTTCTAACGGAGATAGCATCCAAGCATTAAGCTCATTCTCAGATGTCTTTGACATTACTTTTAACTATTTCAATGAACTACTCAATCTAGAAACTTGGCATTATATCAATGCTTTCCTAGATAGCTTACTTGAATTAAGCTTTAAACACAACAATTTACTATTGATAAAATCATTGTCTTCATTATTAAGCAAGTATACTCAGTTGACTGAAAAAGACATCGACCAACTCGTTATTGATTCTTCTTTGAAAAAAATATCTGCTAATAATACTGAACTTATAGAATCAATGATAAAAGCATCGACCAACATTCACCTTTGGCGCGGAATGATATTCCATCAATTGCGCGAAGCATGCAAAGACTATAGACTGAATGAAAAAATTGCGCCCATTTTTTATTTATACCTGTCTGTATGTGCTCTCGAGGAAAAATCGATCACAGACGACATCCTAAAACACGTATTTACGCACTCCGTTAAATCTGAAAATGTCACACTGACCAATATGATATTATCCGAAATCCCACTTACTGAGACTCTAAAAGAGGAATTTCTTTGCATCGCTATCGGACACACACGAACCCGATATTTTCTCTATCTAATAAGCCACTATGATTTTACTATTACTGAAAAACATATTACTGAGAAGTTTGACAGTGACTGTTATTGGAAAATAGTTCTGATTCTACATGAGATAAAACAAGATCAATATATCAATAAATTTACTCCTTGGGATTTTTTTGGTATTTGGTTGAAATTTACCACTGATACACGGTTCAACAAATCATTAGAGCTACGACAATTATTAATCAGCCTGTTAGAGCCTCGTATTGTTAAACACTTCACGCTCCTGACCATATCCATACTTTTTCAAAAGTCGATATTCCCAAATACGAGTAATTTCATGCCTTTTACCATACCCTCCAATCTATGGGACCTACTTAACAATAAAATTTCGACAATACATGTCAGCATGCAATACAGTATTAATTTAGAAGCTCCATACATAAAAACACTATTACAGTACCTTGAAACTTATTTCAGTACATCTGAGCTACTACCCAATGATATCCGTGTTGATGAAACCTATGACAAAGTAATGGACATCTTAAACACTTCAAGACCCACCCGATTTAAAACTGTATTTTTCTCACGTAGGCCAAGACCATGGGAAAATGAAATGTATCAGTACTTAAAAGATATTAATGACCTCATTAAACAAAATCACTTAAACCCCTTTGACTTCAACACGAGCGCCGCTCATCAAAATATTGATGACATATATGCTGATCAAGCAATTAACTTAAAAAATCGTTGGCATTGAGGCATTGAATAATACCCCAATTTATGATATAAATAACGGATAAAATAGTGAGTATATCATGATTAAAGACTACGCATACGAACTTAACGAGGCCTCAAAGGGGACTATAGACGAAGACACTCTTAATAGGCTCATCCAGGTCACAATTGCCAATATCGGTCAAAATGCGACCTGGGCCCGCCTCGAGTCCTATTTAGAATCCAAGGTTCCTGTTGATGATCCCCTAATAGACAACTTTCATGCGATTGTTTTTGCCTTTTTTGAAGAATCTGAAATTTCTAAGACCTCAAACCCTGATGGCACTCTGCATACATTGAGTTTTAAGGATGCTAAAACCGCTCAAGCTTTCTTCGCTTTCACCCAACACACTTTTCCCATCATCCATTCAGAATATCCTCAAGTAACGAATAACGACGTAGTCTTAACAGACGATCAACTCTTTTTCTGTCGTCGAGGAACAAACCTTCGTACGAGAGATTTACCCTCCGAACTTTTAACAGACTACTTTCTAAAAACTCTACGGGCTGATCAAGATGACTTCAGCAATAAATTCATTAAAG
>CAYUMZ010000074.1:0-8099 GCA_964446105.1 uncultured Gammaproteobacteria bacterium
ACCACTCTTTTTAGTATTAGTCATCGACACAATGGGGGCGGGGATTATATTTCCTATCCTCAGTCCATTATTCATGACACCCTCAGAGAGTATTTTGCCCCTCGCAACCAGCGAGAACGTCCGCCAATTATGGTATGGGATTACCCTGACCTCATGGGCGGTATTAATGTTTATTGGGGCTCCATTTTTGGGGGATTTATCGGATCGTATCGGTCGTAAAAAAGTATTGGTCATTTGTTTGGTGGGCGATGCGTTGGGTTTTGTGGTTTCGGGCTTCGGAATTCAATTTGGTTCGCTAAGCTTAGTCATTATCGGTCGATTAATCAGCGGATTTTTTTCGGGAAGCCAATCAATTGCACAAGCAGTTATCGCCGATATTAGTAGTCATCAAGATAAAATTCATAATATGAGTTGGATTATTTTCGCCAATTGCGTCGGATTTGTTGTGGGACCAATTGCCGGCGGATATTTGGCCGATGACGATATTATTTCTTGGTTTACCTATAGTACGCCTTTTTATGTTGCGGGTGGTTTAGCACTATTAAACGCAATATTATTAATGATGGCATTAGTGGAAAGTTATAAACCAAAAATCACAGCGCCAATTAATATTATTAGAGGCCTCATGGTTTTTACCGATGCGTTTACGAATAAAAAAGTGCGTTGGCATTCGCTCGCTTTATTTATTATCGAATTTACCTGGACAATATTTTTTGTATACGTTCCTGTTTTTGTGTTGCAACGCTATCACTATGATAATATAGAAATTGCGCACTTTATGTCTTATATGGGGATTCTTTTTGCTCTAGCGCTTACACTGGGTATTAAATTATGCACGCGATTTTTGTCATATACTAAGACTGTCAATATTAATATGATTGCAATGGGGCTCGGATTAATTTTATTGTCAACAGAATCTTCCTCAAAAGATTTTTGGTTATATTCGATACCGGTTGCTGTGTCATGTAGTATTGCTTATTCCGTATTAATTACGATGTGTTCAAATCGTGTTTCACATGATGAGCAGGGCTGGGTTATGGGTGTTATCGGTGCAGTTGTTGCTGCCGCATTTAGTGTTGGTGCATTTGCTGCCTCTTTATTAGCCGCTGTGAATGTTTACATGCCTTTTATTTTTGCAGGGATTTTATCGATATTGTGCGTGTTCATTATGAACTATGCCGAAAAAAATAATGCGGAAGGGGTCAAGTCTAAACAAATAGACAAATAGGTGGGCTAATCCCTCCCTCTATTTGTCTAGACTTGACCCCCTCCCCTTGATTGTGAATCCATTCTGTATTCGTTACACTCTCCAAACGAAAATAAAATACTTCTGGAGAATATCCATGTTAAATATTATTTGGTTGGGGCTGATAATTTTATCAGTTGTCTTTGGCGTTATAACGGGAAAAATTCCGGCCGTTGTAGCGTCTGTCATTGTATCTGCAAAATTTGCCTTCGAAGTTGCTTTGGGACTCACAGGGATTATGTCTTTGTGGCTCGGCATGATGCGTATTGCGGAAGAAGCCGGGTTTGTTCGAGCTTTGGCAAAAGCGATTCGTCCCATCATGCGACGATTATTTCCCGAGGTACCTGTAGAGCATCCCGCAATGGGTGCGATTGTGATGAATATTTCTGCCAATATGTTAGGTCTCGGGAACGCAGCGACACCGTTTGGATTAAAAGCCATGGCAGAATTAGAAACATTAAATGCACGACCGGGTGTTGCGACAAATGCTATGTGTACTTTTTTAGCGATTAATACCTCAAGTGTGCAATTAATTCCAACAAGCGCCATTGCATTTTTAGCGGCTGCAGGTGCTGCACATCCTACGGATATTATTATTACTTCTCTGATTGCAACGACATTCTCTACGTTAGCTGGAATTATTGCTGTAAAATTTTTTGAGAAATTGCCCAGGTATCGTTTACCTAATCCGGAGGTGTCGTATGATGTTCAGCCAACTCAGTGATGCGATTTCAAATGGATTATTTCTGCTGATGATAGCGGGCATTCCACTGATTGCAGCATTTAAAAAAGTGAAAGTCTACGAAGTGTTTGTGGATGGCGCAAAAGACGGATTTCAATTAGCTATAAAAATAATTCCTTATATGGTGGGAATGTTAGTCGCTATTGGAATGTTTAGAGCATCCGGCGGATTTGATTTAATTTTTTCTTGGATAGGCTCTTTTTTTGAAAAATTAGGTGTGCCCACAGCTGTTGTTCCGTTGGCGATTATGCGACCTTTTTCTTTCAGCGCATCGAATGGCGTATTTTTGGATATCATCAAAACGTTTGGTGGTGACGCACATGTGTCTCATTTAGCAGCGACTATGATAGGCAGTACCGAAACAACGTTTTATGTGATTGCTGTGTATTTTGGTGTTGTGAGTATTCGACGTACACGTCATGCAGTGCCTGCAGGATTAATCGCTGATTTTGTAGGGATTGTTGCGTCGATTATTGTGTGTCGATTGTTATTATAGGAAGGGGTCAGATCCTGACGGATCCCCACAATTTTTATTGCAGCTAATTACTAACCCAGTCTTCCAATTTAAGATGAGGTATTCTTGAAAATTCTTTCATATTATTTGTTACTAGAGTTACGTTCAGCGCTAAAGAGTGTGCGGCAATCCAAAGGTCATTGTTGCCAATCATTTTTGTTTTTTTTTCTAGCGATTCTCGAATCTTGCCGTAGAATTTTCCTGTCTCAGTTGAAATAGGGAGAGGCGGAATTAATCCGGCTAATTCTTCTAATATGTGCAGTGTTTTTTGGGGATGTTGACTTTTTTGAGCGCCAAAAATGAGTTCACCATAGGTTATAGTCGACATTCCCACATCGCCAATAGAGAGTTTTTCAAATCGATGCAAAACAGCGGCCGGTGTTTTTTTTGCGATATAAATACAGATACTGGTATCAAGCAGATAGCGCAGGGCCATGTTCAAAACTCCCTTTCTTGTGGAGGGATATCTATTCTGCCTTCTGGATAGAAATCGTCAGGCAATTGCGTCAACAAAGTAAACGCGTCCTTTAGATTATGGCGCACTTCGCGAATAACCAACTCATTACCACGTTTAAAAATTTCAACTTCTTTGTCATGAAACTCAAAATTTTTAGGGAGCCTTACCGCCCATGAATTGCCTGATTTAAAGACTTTGGTATGTTGCACTGATTTAGCTCCTATTTGTATATACTTTAAGTATATACAATGGTTAAGCAGACGTCAAATAAATGCTCAATGATAACGATTCTTTTAAAAATGACACTACCGGACAAGCAACAAATTGACTATGCATCAAGCAAAGATCTGACCCTTTTATTTATTTTCCTTTTATTTTCATAGCACGGGATAAATTACCCTTAGGTGTATGCAACAACAAATGATAATGGTTGCTCGTCAGGCAATATGCATGAACCTCAACTTGAAATTTAAGGGAAATTTCCCACAGCAGATCTAAAAACAGCTCAAAGTGCTTTTGAATTTTGAAAATAGGCTGACGACATGCGCCACGGTTCATTACGTGATGCCAAGCGCCGGGATGTTCAATTCTAAGTGGTCTAGTCATAGACTAGAATAATAAGGCTAATGTGAAAAAATTCACTACCATAGTGTTAGAAGTTAAAATTGGGGACAAGGAAAGATCTGACCCCTTTGTTTCGCCTTTGTTTTCCTTGTTTTTCAGTCCGAGCAAGAGTTGTTGCAATTTCAATTTTTTTCGGGCTCAAGTTCAACCACTTCCTTTTAAATGCTGAAAATTGGCTATAACGTTCTCAAGTGATATATTAATTTGAATCATTTGACATTTTCTCAGCTCTCATCAGTTGAATAAAATGTGTGCTGATTTTATAAGGGGCTAGCTCAGCTTATAAATTATTAAATATAATTAATATAAGATATCTTGCGGGACTTTGTATTAAATAAATAATCTAGATTTTCTGGCTGTCATCTCATTAAATATAGCGTCTTTGTGTTGTTGCACATCTAATTTTTATAGTTCTGGAAGATAACCTATTCTTTATTTTACCTGTGATCTTACTGATTACATACAATACATAAATGGCCATTTACTATGAGATAGTGCTATGGTACAATAATTAGGTGGTTTTTGTAGCTCCGCCAAAATTTTCTGCTTTGGGTTAGTTTGCAGTGATGTAAAATTCAATGAAACTTTTTTGTATCTTTTTTATATTAAGGAGTTTGCAATGCAGGAGGAAGATTTTGAGCAGGGTTTTGACACAAGTAAAGTTGAAATTCATGGCGTGCCAAGGCTTAATAATCCGGATTCTAAAGATACTCGATCTGATGATGTTCGTATTGATATTGCGAGCTTAATTAAACTCTGGGCAAAAATATCTGCGCTAGAAGCAGATACTACACTCGGTTGGATTTATTGTGCCGGAATTCTAGAGAATTCAACGGCGCAATATACTAAATTTGAGTCAAGTAAAACCAATCAGAGTTCTAAACTTGTCTCCAAAGCGAATCCACCAAGAGTTACCTTATCGACGAATCGAGATAAAATCGAGAAACACGAAATCCTGGGTAGGATGGAACTATCGGACCCTATTAAAGATATTGGCCGTGAATTTAACCCCGGAGCTACTGGGGCTAAAATTATTTTCCAGCATGAATATACTGAAACTCTTGAAGTTTATACCGAACAAACTTTTCAGGAAGGATTTGAGTTTTCAGCATCACTAGAGTATTTTGGTGCAGGTATTGGAGCTAAATATACAATGACTGAACTTTTTACGAAAGGACAGAGTACTGCTAAATCTGAAAAAAACTCACTTAACTTCGAACTAAGCGCTCTTGAAGATAAAAGATTAACATACATTATCAGAGAGGTCAGTAAAGAATATTCATTCAGAGCGCTCTTTCAATTAGAAGGTAATGTTGCTATAGCCACAAAAAAAAATATCATACAAAAATTCAAAGTTTCAGTATTGCCTATCACTGCTATATTTGATGATCTGAATCGATATAGTGAACTGCCAAAATATTCTTCTGAGTTTACGCCAAAAATAGTTTCTCTCCTCAGACATTTTCGATTTGGTCAAAAATCTAGATGCTACGAGATTATGCTAACTGGCACATTTCGTGTTAAGTCATGTAGTTGTAATCCAGAATTAGGTTCGAACGACATTGATAAAATGCTTGCCTTGAGATCTAATCTGTCCGACACATATGCTGATCAATTTAAAAAGAAAAGAGGCATACCAAGACCTTCATTCTTCGACGATGAAATATATGATGGCGAGTATATTGATTTGGAAATGCATGAAGTACAGAGAGGCCCTAGAAAAAAGCCGGTCAATACTGAAACTTTAGAAGGGCTGGCGCCAAATAAAGACCAAAAAGAGTATGAATTATTAGTAACAGGTGACCCAGGAGTTGGCAAAACAACCTTGGGAAAACAAATCGTAAGGTTATCCAAAGACCTTAATAGTCGGTGGTCAACTTTTGAGTGGGTATTTTTGATTCCACTTAGGAATCTCACAGAAGATAATTATCCTGAACGTAAAGAACCAAAAGGGTCGAAAGATGCAAAAGAGATCCCCTATGAGATTGGTGATATTATCATCAGAGAGTGTTTTGAAAGAAGAAAGCTCGGCATTAGACAAATGGATTCATTGAAAGCTTTGAGTAAGCATTGGAGCGATTTATTCCGCTCCATCGTTACTGGTACCACAGAAGTAGAGTGGATTGAAATTTTAGAATCTATGAAAATAAGAAATAGATCGTTGATTATCTTGGATGGATTCGATGAATTGGCATTACCTCAATCACTTAATTATGTTTTTCGTGAATTAATATCTTGTCCCTTTGTAATTGTCACATCGCGTAAATTTGATTTATATTCTCTTGAGAAAAATTTTAATTTTGTAACTAAACAAGTTGAAGTCAAGGGCTTCTCAGTTGATGGGGCAAAAGATTATGCTAAAGATTATTTGACTCACTATAATAGTGTTGATCCTGACTCATTCAATAAACTAATAGCTTTTTTCAATGGTAAACTCCACCCCGCAGTGCTTGTTCCCGTTATGTTACAAATGTTATGTATGGCTTGGATTCATCATAGTGACCGCATGCAAGCTAATGGAAAACTAAACTTAGCTCAACTAATGCATGATATTGTTGTAACGTGGTGTAGTCGCTACCTTACAAAATTTGTCAACAAGCGTAATCCGAGTGAAGTTAGGAGGTATTCACCTGAACGAGTATTAGACGAGTGCAAAATTGAATTATGCTTTGCTGAATACTTCGCTTTTTCCACATTAGCTGCAAAAAAGGCGCACTATGAACCTGATTCTGCATTGAAATACATTGAAGCAGTTTATGCAATATCCGATAAACGAAGCCCTTATTTGGTTATTGACCGCCATGCGGATTTTGGCTTAGTACTGTTATCTGTTGTGGATGATTTTTCTCCCGCTCCCCCAGGATTCTCACACTGTCATTTTAATTTGGAAATCTTTAGAGATTATTTTGCGGCCAGGTATTTAGTGAGTTGCATTCAGTCTGGCAGAAAATCACGAGCAACTGTAAATGTTTCTGTTACACCGCATGAATGGAAATCTGTTAATGGACATGATATTAAAAGCTATTTGGCGGAAAATGCATTTCGCGAGCCACATTCTGGTGTGACTAAGTTTATGACAGAAATATTTGAGCTGTTTGATGATCAAGAGGGGCTGCAGTTACTTCGGGAGGCTGGGGGAGAAAAAAATCTATTACCACAAAAAATGAAAAATCTCCACGAGTACTTGCTCACTAATGCTAAAGGTTACTCATTCAGACTCTTTAGAAAATCAAGCAGTGTGCTTCAAATTGATGGCGCATGTGATTTAGCTACTATTTCAGCTAAAGCTGCTCGTAGTAATTTTACTCGCATGACTGATAGGTTAAAAGATGATCTAGAAAAAAATAGCATTACTTCATGTAGAGTTATTGAATTAGACGATAGCGATAGCATACAAGTAGAATCTAAAAACACGGAGCATCTTAATGAGATAGCAATAAAGTTACTACCACCATTCGCCTTATTAGATGGTACCACTGATAAACTCCACAAGTTTAGACCAGATAAAGGTTCGCTATCTAAAGAGCCAGAAGATCTCGGAGCTGAGACAGAGGATATACTGGGATGCAGATTTCAGTGATATTAAATTGATAATTTCTCGTTAATTGTGATATGATTGTGCTGCGGGTTCTGAAATATCTAAAAATTGATGTTAAGTTAGGTTGTTGCTTCTATTAAAACAAGTAGAATTTACTTTAAATTAACCAATAACATTAATAATGATTTGTTACCTAACCTTATGAGGAGCTAGTGTGCGTAGTTTCGAGGTCACAGACACGAGAGTAATTGAGGGTCTTTCTGAGGAGGCATCTCAATGGATTGTTTCGGACTATGATCTGGAGATGCTCCTAAAGGCCTGGGCTGAATTATACGCCGAAGAACTTGGGGCTAGCTTGGTATCGATTGCAACTCTTTCAATGCCAATAGCTTTAGAAGCTAGAGTTTTTACAATATCTTCCAAATCAAAATCTAAAATCTCTGTCAGACCATTACAAACGGTTGATAATCAAGAAAAGGGTTTTCATGATAGTGATAAGTGGAAATTTTCACCATCTGTTACCTATAATTTAAACAAAACATTAAATTGCCTTGTCTTAGCAAAGGACGGTAATTCCTCAGGTAAAAATTACAGTGTAATGTTGAAAGAAGGATCATTTACAGAGTTAACTGGTGATGTGCAATTAGTGGAGTTACCTACAACAAATTGTATTCAAGACTGCACCTACATTCTTTTTGAAGAAACGCGTATTACGACGTCCGATCTTTGGATTCAATTATCTGGTAATGTCAACATTACTATCAGAGAAAAATCACGAAGGGGCGCAGGGGGTAATGTTGGAGATACAAATTTATCTCTAAGTATACAAGATATATTTTCAAAGCTGCAGAAGCTTAAAGGACTTAACCAATTATCAGATGAATTACTCGTATTACTTAATGAATTTGAAAGAGACGACTCAGGTATGCCAAGAATTCGAATCACTGAAACTGAAATTAAAGTTATTAGAAGGTATAT
>CAYUMZ010000075.1:0-8081 GCA_964446105.1 uncultured Gammaproteobacteria bacterium
GAAGTAAATTAGGGTGATTCGGAAATAATTCCCACAACAAAACCAAAAATCCTTTATTGTTTAAAATCATTTTCCACGCGGGCTCTATCATCTGAAGATTAGAGGTTGAAATATTCTTAAAAACATCTTCTCGCGTTATTTCCCAAGGAAATCGCTTAAATAAAAATTTGATAGCCTCATTATCTTTGTCTATGTATTGATGACCATCCCAGCGAATATCATCAATAAAAATTTTTTTTACTATCAAACCAGCTTCTTCCGCAAGGTTCGCAGTATAGGAAATATCACTCAACGTCCAAGGTAAATTTAAGCGCCAGGTAAGGTGTATTTTTTCAGATACAATATTGGGCAAAGCTCTCACTAACTTTTCATGAAGATTATTAAATTGATATTTATTCGGATGCAAATCTTGAACCCATTGTTTCTGAATCATTGATGATTCTAATAAACATGCCGGTGTATCAGCATTATATTCTAAAAGTTTAGGGGGCGACATTCCATCGTAACTTAAATCCATTCGTCCCGTTAAGGGTTTTTGATTATTTCGCCAACTTGCTTCAATTAAGGACCAGGCATACTCGGGAATATCTATCTTGTAGTATTCTTCTCGACGAATAACATGCTCTACCAGCTCCATACAGAGCGATTCTATTTCTTTAGTTGATGATTTGAGATTTTCGATCTCTTCGCCATTGAAATAATAGGACGCATTTTCATTCCAATAGGGTTTATTATCGATAGTGTGAAAGCTTAACCCCAGTGATTCCACTTGAGTTTGCCAATTCACTCGGGGTGCTATCGATAACCTCTCCATTTAACATCCTCTAAACATAATAATGGGGTACTAATCGACAAATTCCACTGGTAATAGGAGAATTATCTTCTCGCACGATTATACCAGCTGACTCCCCACCAATTACCCACGAACCAATTAATGGGAAATTATTTTCAAAATTAGGTAAGAGATGAGTCTGCTGGTACATATAAGGTCCATTCCCATAATTACCTTCTGTAGAAAATGTATTTCCCGCATGATGAAGTGTAATATTCCGCCCCTCTCTTCCCAACAGTGGCTTTTTGATATAATCACCCACCAACTTGTTTGGCTCAAAAAAAGATGGGAGCAAATTAGGGTGGGCAGGAAACAGCTCCCATAGCAAAACCAAAAAACCCTTATTACTCAGTATCATTTTCCAAGCAGGCTCAATTACTCGTATTTTATTATCCAGAATTCGATTGAACACCTCCTCTAACATCCATTCCCACGGTGTTAATTTAAATAATATTTCTATCTCTTCATGATCTTGATCAAGATATTTTTTGCCATTCCACAAGACATCTTGGACGAAAATATGTTTAAATGAATGTCCGGCAGCACTCATCGTTTTGCCAATATAGTTAATTGTATACATGAGCCAAGGAGCGTTATTTCTGCAGGTTAAATGTATATTCGAAACTTCTAAACGCGACCATAATGCAACTAAGCGTTCATGAATAGTATTCATTTGATGCCCCTGCAATTCGACTTGTTCTAGCCACTGTTTCTGAATAAGGCTGGCTTCTAGTAAACAAAGGGGCGTATCAGCATTGTATTCCAATAATTTAGGAGGATGCACTCCATCATAACTGAGATCTAGACGACCATAAAAGGAGGGTTCATTATTTCGCCAACTATGCTCGATAAGAGGCCATGCATACTCAGGAATGTTAAGCCTATGATAACATCGTCGACGAATCACGAAATCTACCAATTCCATACAAAGCAATTCTATTCTATTGGTTGCCGCTTGTATTTCTTCTATTTCTCGCGCTTTAAATTCATAACACGTAGCTTCATCCCAAAATATGAATTCGTCATATGTATGATGAGTGAAGCCCAGAGACTCAACTTGAGTTTCCCAATTTTGACGAGGTTTTATGCGTATTCTTTCCATTCGATGAGACTATTATATCACTCAGCAGTATGTCAAGATTCAACCCGACTATTCAGCATTTTCATGTGTCAACAGTTGATTGTTTGTGCCTTAATGTAGTTGTGATATCATATCCTTATGAAAATTTATAAGTCCGAACTTTCTTTGATCACAATGGTTTATCTACCGCTATTTGCCATTTATTTTTTGGTATACTTGTTTATGAAACAAGAATTGATCGGATTTAAACAGGTTCATTGGGTGTTTTTAGCGCTCGCATTATATTTTTTAGTATCCCCACAAAGAAAAGACTCTTTTTCCAGTGATCAAAAGAAACTTCCATTCTCACTCTGGGTGATATACATCACAGGATTTGTAGGACTACTGAATAGTTTTTTTTATTTCGGACATTCTTTCCTAAACTCTGTGATGATGATCAATAAACCTATAGACCTCCCACACTCAATCTCGATTTCAACAGGAGGATTATTCCCCTGGGCACTGGTGGCATTATTCGCGATCACTTTACAACGGACTTACTTTAACAACAACACTTCTGGCCTCATCAGCGATTGTTTAATACCTATTTTCAATACGTCACAACACAGTGAAATCGGTAAATATTGCAACACTTATTTGCGAATCACGATCTTTTTTTCTTTATTACTGCTTCTATTTTTTACAGGCTCTGTGATACTTTATTTATGCCAGCAAACTATTAATCTCCCATTACCTACTGGGATTACTATTCAGAATCTCCTTGCGACGTCGGTATTTTTCTACATTATTAATTTTTCTCGATGGCAATTTTTCTTTAATTGGCTCATAAAAATAGGTTGTCCCACATTGATCGGAATGCTGTTACTATTATGTTCTGCAATGGGACTCTTAGTATCATTGATTGCCGGCGCCAATTCATTGCCATTATCATTCGTAGTTCATTACTATCCTTTTGATCCTAGCGTTTGGAATATTGTATTAGAGATGTTGAATGTTTTTATTGCTTTAAGCTGGGTCCCCTTGGCAAGCTCAACAATCGCAATACTCTCTCGTGGATATAGAGCCAATCAAATTATTATTGTGACATTATTAATTCCTGTGCTGACACAGTATTTCACCCCCCCGGAAATCACTATAGAAAAATTCCCAGTTGCACTGTTATTGTTATGTTGCTCAATTTTATTATTGATTATTTTTACACGGGATTCGCTAATTGCTACAGTAAGCAGAGGCTTATTTCCAACCGCCCTTCCTATAAATCAAAGCAAACCTCTTTTTTACTTACGGTCTCTTTTAGTCACAGCGGCAGCTTTTATTAGTATATTCTGGGTAACCGGTATCTACTTGATTGCATTATTAGTGAGCGCATTCACGATCACGTCTGCGTTGCTCATTATGATTAGTGTCGTGAATTCTCAGGCGAATGCACTAAGCTCTAACCTAAATAATGACTAGTTTATTGTGTCAATATTCAGGTTGAATGAGCGACCATGATTTGATGGCGCAGATTAAGAACCGCCTGCGCCACCACCGCCTTTTCCACCACCGCCACCACCACCGCCGCCGCCAGCAGAAGGCATCGTCATACCAGAAGACATCTTTTCAGCCCCGCCTTTAGTTTCAGATTCTGCAGCTTGCAAGGCTTGTGCGGCTGCACTCGTTTCTACTTGCTGACCTAACCAACGCAATACGCGATCGGGCACATTAAAAATTAAACTGTAAGATTGGGTGACAATCTGCGTCACTAATACAGAATACAACGAAAGAATTCCGTAGTATGCACCAAATCCTGCAATACCATTTCCCACAGCAGTAAAAAGAACAGTGACGAAAGGTTTATTGAATATGGTTAACGCAATGACCGATAACAACATCCCGGCTAATAATCCCATTACCATTAAAGCAGGTCGCAAAAATACGCCCAACAACAACATCACTGCTTGCTCACCTTTACCCAGCATACCTTGGCCTTCCGGGTGTGTGACACCTAAAGCAACCAGCGGCGCAGCAACCATGGCTTCGATGACTGCGATAAACCAGCCAATAGCAGTGAACGTGTAAATAATAAAAGGTATCAACGGTACATAAATAGAAACCAAGACACCTTGAACCATGAGGATAAATAACAATGCCATAAACAAGGTAACAAATACGTTCATCATCCCTTGAAACGCATAGCCCGCAGAACTTATCGAAGACATTAATGAAGCGACTAAGGAAACGAAAAACATTAGCATCGCCAAACCTATCCACGCGGCAACCGCTTGATCAACCCAGGATTGTCCCATCTTTTGCAGCTTCATGATGGGATCACCATTACTCACCATGGTTTGAATCGATGATAATATTAAGCCGGAGATCATACCCATCGGTCCCGCCAGCGCTCCCATATCACCCATATTAAATGAATTGGGTATGACTACATTGGCATTAGCTGCTTGAACCTGATTCGCCAACGTAATAGCTCCTGTCACATAAGGAGCTGCTCTGCCTAGAACGATATCAAAAGCTGGTGAATCAATCGAATTTGCATAATAAGTATTCCAATTTTTAATACATTGCGATTTTAAATTTAAAGGACCTCCGCTTGGAAAATTAATATAATTACCAATCGCGGGTATGCAATACGCATCGGGGGAAACTAATTGAAATTTAATATTACCGGCATCATTCATCGCACGCTGAATTCCTGATAATTGATAATAGTAGCTTCCTGCATATAACCAACCATCTTTCCTCGCACTAGTCCAGAACGCACTCATCGTTGTCTGACTCGTTGCATTCGTTCGAATCGGTAAAAGATAATTCACCCAATCTTGTGCCGCATTCACCAACTGAGTTTGAACCAAGTCTTGTAATGGGCTGGGGGTAGACGTTAAATCGCTGGGATAGGGGTTTGCCACACGCTGAGCAGCGCCTGATAATTGTGAAATTACCGCCATTAAAGCATTGAGAACGGTTGGATTATCGGCTGGATTAGATTGTCCGTACTGAAATTCACCACAACCATTATCCGAAGGACTATTTCCTCGATTAGCAGGAAACACGATTTTCGGGGTTGTAGGATCTAAGGAATTATAATCTATATAAGTAGGTTTATATGCAGGAAAAGTCTGCACACGCGTTTGATAAATAGGACTTGTATCACCACTCGCAATTTTTTGTCGTGCTTCTGTTTGTAACGCTTTTTCCATTTTCTGGTGATAGTTCATGCACACTTCTGATTCTAAAACAGTACCTGTCATTTGAATCAAGGGCGATAAATTGGTTGAAGGAGGAACAAATAATTGACCGCCATTTTGAAAATAATCTAAGGCTTGATTCCACACGGTATTCGCAAAACCAGCCCCTTGCAGTACAGCCCACATAACAATAATTTGAATGATGGAGTAACCACCCACCGTGGGTGATAATAATCCTATACCAAGCACCGTTCGAATAACATGAAAACCCGTATTCACTTCTTTACCCATAAAGGTTCCTTCATGAGTAGAATGAATGACAACTTTTACCGTCGTCCAAATTAAAAATATGCCCGCAACAACCAGAATCCCCAAATTAAAATATTTAAATAGTGTCCCTAAAATCATACCGCTACTGCCCGATAGCACACTACCGACATTACCAAATAATTGCCCTAAGAAATTAACGGATGGATCATCAGGAGGCAATTCGAATAGTGAAGTTGCTTCGACTGAAATAGAACTTTGTGCAAATAACAACGTCGGAATTAATGCAATACAACTTATTACCAGGACTTTAAAAAATGATTTCATTTTCATTTTCTCCCAGTAATGAAATTCACAAAATTAGAAAATGAACATCCTAATTTTCTACTTTTCATTTGGAAGTACCAGAAGGCATCTCGATATGCATAAACTCCTGCGAGTCCCGACAATACAAAGGCAATTATAAATCCAGAAAAGGTTGAATAAATCAACAAATAACCGCCGTACAAAAATAATAACAACGCAACGGAAAAATAAATCCAACTGGATATATAACAATGGCGCATTCTTGCTTGAATATCCTTTTCAGACAGCCGCAAACGTGTCATGGCTTCTTCGAAAGTTTCTTGACGATCTGACAGCGTAGCTTCTTGTAAACTTTTGAATGTTTTTACAATCGTGTCGCCAGAATCGCGTAGACCTTTGACATTCATCCAGGTTGGAAAATCCACCATTGAACGGAAAAAACCTTTCCTTTGGCGTTTTGCTGCCATAAATCGTCCCTCTTTAACAATTGAATTCCATTAACAACTGCGATTGTTGCCGCAGATATACCATAATTATTCAATTACATCAAAAAATTTGTGTCTCGCTCTATTATTTTTTGCCGCCACCGCCGCCACCTTGTTTTGCGCCACTACCCTGTGATTTACCACCAGACTCCTGCCCATCCCCCTTCTTGTCATCACCGCCACTGGGGCTACCACCGCCACCACCTGTAGGCATCGTCATACCTTTAGTCATGCTTTCAGCACTACTCTTAGTTTGGGTTTCCGCAGCTTGTAAAGCTTGTGATGCTTGGCTGACTTCGACTTGCTGACCTAACCAGCGCAATACGCGATCAGGGATATTAAAAATTAAACTGTAAGATTGGGTGACAATCTGAGTGACTAACACAGAATACAGTGAAAGAATACCGTAGTATGCACCAAATCCTCCGAGCCCTCCTGCACCTACCGCCGTAAAAAGAACAGTAACAAAAGGTTTATTAAAAATGGTTAATGCAATTACGGACAACAACATACCGGCTAATAATCCCATCACCATTAACACCGGCCGCAAAAATACGCCCAACAACAACATGATGGCCTGTTCACCTTTACCTAACATACCTTGGCCTTCAGGGTGAGTAACACCCAAGGCCACCAGGGGCGCGGCAACCATCGCTTCAATAACTGCCATGAACCAACCAATGACAGTGAAGGTATAAATAATGAAAGGGATCAAGGGGACATATATTGAAACCAAAACGCCTTGAACCATGAGTATAAATAAAAACGCCATAAATAGTGTGACAAATATTTGCATTAACCCTTGAAATGCAAAGCCCGCGGAACTTATCGAAGACATCAATGAAGCCACTAATGAAACGAAGAACATCAGCATGGCCAAACCTATCCACGCGGCAACGGCTTGGTCCACCCAAGCCTGTCCCATCTTTTGCAACTTCATAATGGGATCACCATTAGAGACCATGGTTTGTATCGATGATAGTACTAAACCGGATATCATCCCCATCGGTCCCGCCAGCTCTCCCATATCACCCATATTAAATGAGCTAGGTATGACCACATTCGCATTAGCCGCTTGAATCTGATTCGCCAACGTAATAGCTCCTATCACATAAGGCGACGCTCTACCAAGAACCACATCAAACGCAGGCGACTCAATCGAATTTGCGTAAAAAGAATTCCACTGTTTTATACACTGCGATTTTAAACTTAATGGACCTCCCGATGGAAAATTAATATAATTACCCATAGCAGGAATACAGTAGTTATCAGGGGAAATTAACTGAAATGATATAGTACCGGCATCGTTGATCGAGCGTTGAATTCCTGATAATTGATAATAATAACTCCCCGCATACATCCATCCATCTTGTCTGGCACTATTCCAGAAAGCATTCATTGTCGTCGGACTGCTTGCATTCGCTCGAATCGGTAACAGATAATTCGCCCAATCTTGCGCTGCATTCACCAATTGAGTTTGCACTAAGTCCTGTAATGGGCTGGGAGTAGACGTTAAATCGCTGGGATAGGGGTTTGCCAGCCGCTGAGCAGCACCCGATAATTGTGAAATTACCGCCAGCAAAGCAGTCTGAACAGTGGGATTATTTGCCACTGTAGGCTGTCCGTAATCCAGTTCACCACATCCATTATCGGACGGACTATTTCCACGACTCGCAGGAAATAGAATTCTTGGACTATTAGGATCGATGTAAGGTTGATAAGGAGCAAAATTAAGAACACGTGTTTGATAAATAGGACTCGTATCACCACTCGCAATTTTTTGTCGCGCTTCCCTTTGTAAGTTTTTTTCCATTTTCTCGTGATAATACATGCAGACTTGTGATTCTAAAACAGTACCTGTTAATTGAATCATGGGCGATAAATTGGTTGAAGGAGGAACAAATAATTGACCGCCATTTTGAAAATAA
>CAYUMZ010000076.1:0-8054 GCA_964446105.1 uncultured Gammaproteobacteria bacterium
ACAAAAAGATCCTATAATAATTCACAGAATCATCTTGATGAAGAGATCCTGAAGCTGTTAGAGTGTGTCGGTTTTGAGGCTACATCCGTGGATACCTTGATCAAAAGGACGGGGTTTTGTGTTGAACGCGTGACTTCAGCCTTGATGATGTTAGAGTTGGAAGGGCTTATTTATTCAACACCCGCCGGTTATAGTCGAGCTGCAGATTAGTAGAGTAAGTTATGAAAGAAGAGTTGTTAGAAGTATTAATGTACATTTTTGAAAATCACATCGGTCGTGATCAATTTGATCAAGCTACCGATGAAGCCTTGTTTCACGAGTTGTCGGATGCTGGTTTTACACCAGAAGTAATCGACACCGCTTTTGAATGGTTAGACAATATTGCATCCATTCACAACGCCGAAGCCCAGAGCGAAGATAAATTATCCTTATCCGCTGGATTTCGAGTATTCAGTTTAGAGGAACAAAAACATTTCTCACCTGAAATATGCGGACTCATCATGAAACTCGAACAACTCGGTATTTTAGATTCTTACTCTCGCGAAATTGTCATTAATCGTTTATTCGCAATAGAACCACGGGAAATCGACAGTCATCGCGTGAAATGGATTGTGTTAATGGTGCTCATTGATGATCCTGAAAATGAAATTGCGTTAGCAACGTTAGAGCAATTGATGAAAACTGAAGTGACAGAGAGGCTGCATTAAAATGTCTACAAATCTTGTCATCGTAGAATCACCCGCCAAAGCTAAAACAATAAAAAAATATTTGGGCAAAGGCTTTGAAGTCATGGCTTCGTATGGCCACGTGCGCGATTTAAGACCTAAAGAAGGCGCTGTTGATACTGATAATAACTTTGAAATGCATTATGAGGCGATTGAAAAAAGCGCTAAACATGTCTCTTCAATTGCAAAAGCCCTTAAAAAAGCCGACGCTTTATATCTAGCGACTGACCCTGATAGAGAAGGTGAAGCCATTTCTTGGCATGTCAAAGAATTAATGCTAGAACAAAAAGTATTAGGTAAAAAACCTGCATACCGAATTGTGTTTAATGAAATTACAAAATCGGCCATTAAAGAAGCCATTAAAAATCCTCGCGATATTTCGATGGATTTAGTCAATGCGCAACAAGCACGCCGCGCATTAGATTATTTGGTTGGATTTAATTTATCGCCATTATTATGGAAAAAAGTGCGCCCCGGCTTATCGGCGGGCCGTGTTCAAAGCCCTGCTTTACGATTAATCGTAGAACGCGAAAATGAAATTGAAGCTTTTAAATCGCAAGAATACTGGACTGTGGAAGCAGATTCTACAACTGATAAAGATCAAATGATTAATAGTCGCCTTGTAGAATTAAACGGAGAAAAAGTTGAGCAATTTACAATTACCAACGAGAAACAAGCACAAAAAGTCAAAAAAGAATTAACCAAAGCATCTAAAGGTAAATTAATTGTTACGAACGTTGAGAAAAAACAACGCAAACGAAATCCAGCACCGCCTTTTATTACGTCAACATTACAACAGGAAGCGGCAAGAAAATTAGGATTTACCACCAGCCGAACGATGCAAGTGGCACAAAAACTTTACGAAGGTATCGATATTGGCGATGGCGCAGTCGGTTTAATTTCTTATATGCGTACGGATTCTGTGAATCTTGCTGCAGAAGCGATTACAGAAATTCGAGATGTTATTAAAGAACGATTCGGGGCCGATCACTTACCTGAAGAACCCCGCGTCTATAAAACACGCTCAAAAAATGCACAAGAAGCTCACGAAGCTATTCGACCAACGTCAGCTAGCATTACACCTGATAGCATTAAAGATAAACTTAAAATTGAACAATACAAATTATATAATTTAATTTGGCAACGCACCATTGCATGCCAAATGATTTCAGCAACGCTTGATACGGTCACAGTCGATTTAAGTTGTGGCGAAGGTAATCGATTTCGTGCCAATGGATCGACTATTACTGTTCCCGGATTTATTAGCGTTTATCAAGAAGACTTTGATGATCAAAAACCTGAAGATGGCGAAGGAAAAATTTTACCGCCGGTTGAAGTTGGTGATGAACTCACGCTCAATGAAATTCGTGGCATTCAACATTTTACTGAACCACCGCCCCGCTATACTGAAGCGAGTTTAGTAAAAGCGCTGGAAGAATTCGGTATCGGCCGACCATCAACGTATGCAAGTATTATTTATACCTTAAAAAATCGAGAATATGTGACGCTCGATAGTAAACGATTTAAACCCACTGATGTTGGGCGCGTTGTTGCTCGATTTTTAAATGATTATTTCACTCAATACGTTGATTATAATTTTACAGCGGGCATGGAAGATAACCTCGATGAAATTGCACGCGGTGAAAATGAATGGGTTCCGATGTTGCAATCTTTTTGGGGTCCGTTTATCAAACAAGTTAAAGATATTGATAGCTCTGTTACTCGACAAGATGTCACGCATGAAAAACTCGATGAAAATTGTCCTGACTGTGGAAAACCCTTATCCATTCGATTAGGCCGTCGTGGCAGTTTTATTGGTTGTACGGGTTATCCAGAATGTAAATATACTCGCAATGTTGATGGTGACAATGAAGAAGCACCGACGGAGGAAGTAGAAGGACGCACTTGCCCCGATTGCAATGAAAAATTAGTCATTAAGCACGGGCGTTACGGAAAATTTATTGGTTGCAGCAAATATCCAGAATGCAAACATATTGAGCCGCTTATAAAACCCAAAGAAACCGATGTCGTTTGTCCAGAATGTAAACAAGGTAAAATACTTCAACGGCGATCACGCTATGGAAAAATATTTTACTCATGCAACCGTTACCCCGATTGCAAATACGCTATTTGGAATGAACCGGTTGATAAACCCTGCCCTGTTTGTAACTGGCCTATCACGACGATTAAAATAACGAAACGTCGAGGTACTGAGCGCGTTTGTCCTCAAAAAGAATGTACATTTAGTGAAACGATTGAAGCGCCTGAAGGAAAAAAAGAAGTTTAAAAGCTTTTTAATCCGAACATAATTCCTATTACCAGACAAACAATACTGGCGATTTGAAAATACCCCGGTTTAAAACTAAAGTGCCTCGCCATATTTTGCACGAACGTTGGAAATACAGTACGCACAATGCCGCTGATTAAAACCATCCAACAAATGAGGGTGACAAACACTCGCCAATCGTGAACCCAAATATTGTGCAAAGAAACTAATACGACACCCACCATTAATGTTGTTGAACCCACAATCAACATTGCAATATTATTAGAAGAAAGCTCCTTGGTTGCGGCCCGGAAGAAACTCCTATTGATCAGCATACTGACCCCAAAAGCGATAAAGTAAATACAAAATATCCGAGCCAGCTGAATCGAGATTGACATTATAAGCTCCTAATGTGGATTGAAGTCCTTACTTGGACATAGAAAGCAGCAGCCGAAGGTCCTGAAAGCATAAGACTGATGCAATATGCCTTAGTATAGCACCAATAGAAGAATGGGTCAGGTCCTGGGAATGAGGTCAGGCATGCCTGACCTCATTCAAAATTACTAAATTAGCCCGTTTTTTATATTGACATTGCTATTGTTTTGTGATAGAATACGGGTTTTGGTTGTTTTGAAGATCCGCGATCGGGCAAGATAAATTAACGTAAAGAGAGTACATAAAATGCATAAGGACCTACTTGATGAAGAAGACAGCGCACCACCGGCACGAGAAGAAGTACCCGCACTAAAACCCTACTCGCAACCTTTTAGAAACTGGCTATTGGATAGAATCACGCTGGGCTATTTCATCAATCATTTTACTTTCACGAAAGATTCACCATTATACAACTCTCCTTCAGTAATCAGCTCTGATATCATAACTTGGCTTAAAAATACTCTTACCAGCCTTTTCCCTTTTGAGGGTTATGATTCCATTACACGGCAAATTACTTATCAAAACAACCAAAAAGGCCCTGTTTATAAGGACCATACCTTTGTCTGGTTAACACTTCTTGCATTTTTTGGTCTGCCCACTCGACCTCATGCCGTAAAAGCCGCAAACGACACCCTAAACCCCTCCTTAACGTTTACCGATGTTATGATAAATTTATTGGGTGGATGGAAATCGCCTGCTGCAAATTTAAGTCGCAAGCAAAAAATTGTTCAATGGATTGCCATTTTCACCGTCAAGCCTTTTATTATACTTCCGCTGAATATATTTTTTGGTTTACTTAAATTATGTCAGAATATCTTCAAATTAATCCTAATACTCCCGTACAGAATTATTATTATTCTTATCGGTCTCCTAGACCATTTCTTAGTTACTACAACCTACAAGGTAGCCAGTTCAAGATTGGGTACTGTTCCTAAAGTAATCGCTACAGGTTTGCTGGGAATATTATCGCTTATTTCTTTGATCGAAATCCCCTTTATAATCGTAAATAGAACTTTATCAGCGATTATTACCCCTCTGCAAAGCATGAAAAGCAGTTATGCAACCGGTCGTTCTGTTAATCTCACTGTAGTGGCGAATGGACTGCAAACAGCTATAACCAAATTAGTATTTGCGATACTAAATTTTTTCACTAAAGCAAACTTAAAAAGCCCATCCTTTGGAGAGAAGCCCCCCGCTGAAGAAATCATTTCTGATCCAACAGCTGATCTCATTGCTAATCTAAGTGCAGCGGGCAGTTTTTTTATCACTGCTTTTGCGTGGGCGTTCATTGTGCCACTTGCCATCGGCGTCATCATGACTTTCTTTCCCGCAGTAGCACCATTCATCGTCGCTACATTTGGGTGGGTTACCCATGTGCCCTTTATTACAGCGGCCTATGGTGCCGCACAAAGTATCATTGGATTCACAATAATACCTAGTATCATCATTTCTATTACTCCGTATATTACCGTATTATCAACTGCGCTTGGATTACAACTTTCTGTGAATTTAATAATCAGCGCAGCCACAATTGCATTCATTGCCGCACCTGTTGGCATTGGTATCAACTACGCCGCAAATCGATTCAGTGATTGGTATGCAAGTTGGTATGGGCCTGCTGAAAAAACTACAATCGAAGACGTTGTGTTAAAAGAAGTCAGTGATGAAAGAACCAAAGGTGACGAAGATAATAATGATTTTGATAACCCTCCTTCACCAACTGCTCTGCATCATGCACAACAGTTAGAAGATGCACACGATGAAGCAGACGATGATGAGAAAGCAGCTCACCGAGCATTATTAACTGCTTCAACTCCGCCTGCATCTACTCAGGCGAATAAAGGCGGTAAAGATCAGGCAGACGAGCAACAATTTGTTCCTCCCGCACCAAAGTAATAAATGACAAGGGGACAGATCTTTCCTTGTCCCCAATTTTAACTTCTAACAACTATGGTAGTGAATTTTTTCACATTAGCCTTATTATTCTAGTCTATTACTAGACCACTTAGAATTGAACATCCCGGCGCTTGGCATCACGTAATGAACCGTAGCGCTCACTAATTATCAGAGTCGCTATGTAAAAATACTCGAACTATTGGAATTAGAAAGAACATAAAATAAAGTGAGACAAAGAAAGATCTGCCCCCCCTTGCTAAGTATCTAAAAGTATCTAAAAGATACTGATAACTTAATCGTTCCTGCTATCGTTCAATATGAATTATTTAAATGGGTCAGTCGTGAAAAAGACGAGGCCTGTGCTTTTGATATTATTGGTGTAACTGAAAGTGCCCATGTTATACCAATCGATACTAGCATAGCCGTTTTAGCACCTAAATTATCACTTGTGATAGTCACTTTAAACATCTATCTGGGGTCATTTATTTTAATAAATCATAATGATGGCATTGCAGCTTGATTTGTAAGACGTTTTGAAAAATTGATACTGCATTTTTTTTAGAATATTTCATAAAAAAATTAATATGGTTGTTTCTGAGGTATTTTTGTCTGTTGCTTCGAATAGACGCTTTTTTAGAGCAGTTCGGTCTTAAAGAATTGAACTCGCTCACCATCAGAGTAAAGAACAATTGGAGCCAGTACTCTCGGTTTGTGATGATAAAGTCAGATCAGGGTGAGCGATTTGTGCATCACCTTTTGAACCATTAGGAGAATTTTTCTCTTGCACTAGTGGCTTAAAGCCATCGTCAAATGGTACAACTAGATAGGGAGCCACTTCAAGTAAACTAGATCTAATTAATCGCAGAATTTCCGTACTTGGGGCAGTTATTCTAAGAAGGTCATCATTTTCATCTTCAACAAAATGAACATTTTTTATTAAATTATCTTCCAAGTCTGATTTTAACGCATCTATCAATCGAACCAATGCTCGAGTAACAGCTCTTGAGCTAATAGTTGACGACTTGCATGACAAGAGAAGAGAATTAGTGCCGATCACTTCTTCCATTTTGAATGTATAGTTTACCATGGATAGCTCTTGCAATAATTTTTTAACCTTAACCAGGTCTAATGGTAATCTCTCTACGCCAACAAGTTCACAAAGTAGTCCTAAGGATTTTAAGTCAGCACCATCAATAAAAATATATTTCATGAAATGGAATACTGGTAAAATTCTTGTATTATTCTTACTTTCCTTGATAAAATCAAGAACAGATTGAACCTTTGGGTCAGAACTTTGTAAATTCCGATGAAATGCAGAAATATTACCCTTTGCAGATTTTGTTTTAAATTGTAGAAAAGAACATAAAAATTTAGCTGCAAAATAATCACTCACAGATTCGTGCACAAAATGATATAAATCAGATAGATCCTTGCTGAATGTTGCATTTGAGCATGAGAATAAACCAAATCTAATAATTTTATTTGCTACACCAATAGCATCTGATGATATATCATCACATGGCGATTCTCTAATGATGTCAATAACCTTGCCAACATGGTCATAACTGTTGAGGTACTTAAAAGCACCCAACTCATCTAGCACAGAAGCCATTGACAGTCTTTCAAAAAATTGCAATTCTCCAGCACAAGCAGATAATATTTGTGAAGGTGACAGTTCATGGTTATCACTTTCGGATCGAGTTTTTTCTAAGTAGCGTAAAGATAGAGCAAGCAAAATGTTATTATAAAGTGTACTAATATTTGCTGGATTCACGCTATCAAATTCACGACTTCTGAAGTAGCACCAGCTCACACACAGCATCTCAAGCATAATGGGATGATGCATAATATGAGATGTTCGTCCTCTTTTAATAGTCTCAATAAATGATTCTTTATCACCACTATTGGGTGTTTTTTCAAAGTAATTCCCTATATATCTAATGCCCCCATCTAAAGTAAGGCCTTTGAGTTCATAAACATCATCGGGAGTAAAAGCATACCTTGCTTCAAGCTCATGAGTATTTTGTGATCTAGTAGTGACCAATAAGCAAGGGGATTTCAATAGATCTTTAAATGCATCTATGAGCTGATCTAACGGCACTATCTCATCAAAACCATCGACAATTATTAATGCTCGGGCAGATTTCTGTACAGTCGTATCTGCTGATTTTCCGATAATACTGGTACCATAAACAACTGATTTTAAGCATTCATACCAGAAAGTCTTTTGTTTTTGCTCAAAGCTAGAAAAGAGCAGCCTAAGTGCTCTTGGGAAGCATTCGCGAATTAAGATATCTTGAAATTGATAACCCGATTCTATTGAAGGATACCTGTATTTTTTTGTTAGATTTCTCGCATTAATAATAAATACCCAGTCAAATTGCTGTGCTAGAACGCTATCTGAACACATCGATTGATTTAAAATTGCCTTAGCTAAAGTAGATTTTCCTAAGCCCAGTGGACCTGTCAAAACAACGCGACGCACCTGATCTGATTTAGAAGGAAATAATACCTCATGGCTTGACATACAATTAACATCAGAAGTCTTCTCTCTCACTGAAACAATACGTTGCTCAACATAGGCTTTGTTAAATCGAATATTTTTTGAAAAGAACTGATCAAGATATAAATGATTCCGAAAACACTCTTTATAGCAAGCATTAAGTAGCTGCATTTCTGATTCAATTAGCCTTCGAACATCCGAAATCTGTATCGGTTTAATATACCTTCTA
>CAYUMZ010000077.1:0-7976 GCA_964446105.1 uncultured Gammaproteobacteria bacterium
ATTTTTGAATGGCCACATATTCGCTAATCGTTGATCAAAATATTTTCCAACCCAGTAACTGATAAAATCACCTGATAATGCACCGATTATAGCAATCAAAAATGTCCACGATGCCGGTAAAACACCTGAACCCACTAAAGCACCGATGGCTGTCATCGTTACAGACCCTGGAATTATGGTGCCAATAATGGCTAGAGATTCGATGAAAGCAATAAAGAAAGCAATACAATATCCCCAATTAGGGTGAGTGTGTAAGGTTGTGACCAATCCATGGACAAAACTTTCAAACATTGATGACTTTTCCTTTTTACAATTCCGCCGCCATTTGATCGGCGTGATACGAAGAACGGACCAAAGGTCCACTGGCTACTTGTGAAAATCCCATTTCAGTAGCAATTTTGCGATAATGTTCAAATTGTGCAGGTGTCACATAACGTTCGACACGGGCGTGATGTCTGCTAGGCGCTAAATATTGCCCAACAGTGAGCATATCAACATTATGGGCTCTTAAATCTAAAAATGATTGTTCGAGTTCTTCATCTGTTTCACCTAACCCAACCATTAAACCTGATTTTGTAGGAATGTCTGGGAAACGTGATTTGTGTTCTTTTAATAGCGTGAGTGACCACTGATAATCAGATCCTGGACGAATGGGTTTATAGAGTCGTGGCACTGTTTCAATATTATGATTAAAAACATCCGGTGGTGCGAGTGATAATGCATCCAATGCTTTTTCCATGCGCCCGCGAAAATCGGGAACTAAAATTTCAATTTTTAGATGTGGAATTCTTGTGCGTAATGTTCGAATAACATCAGCGAAATGAGCAGCGCCACCATCGCGTAAATCATCTCTATCGACAGATGTAATGACCACATATTTTAATCCAAGTTGTTCGGTTGCTTCAGCGATTTTTTGTGGTTCTTCACCGTCGAGTGGTTCGGGACGACCGTGGGCGACATCACAAAAAGCACAACGACGCGTGCATCGGTCACCCATAATCATAAAAGTTGCTGTTCCGTGTGAAAAACATTCAGGTAAATTAGGACAGGATGCTTCTTCGCATACCGTCACTAATTTTTTTTGACGTAGCATATTTTTTAAATCAAGAATTTTTTCATTGGAGGGTAATTTAATTCGGATCCAATCCGGTTTTGGTAATGCAGGTTCATCATTTTCAATTTTCACAGGAATGCGCGAGAGCTTATCGGCAGCGCGTTGTTTTTGATTGGGATCAAGCAATGGCGGGTTCTGGTTCATGGACTTCAACTTCATTAATAATTTCACAGTGGGTATAACCAAAGTGCTGACATAAATTCGGAATTAAATGACCAGCAACGGTAGCGACAGTCACATCAGGAGAAAAATCGTGCACTTGAGTGACGGTAAGATTTTTAAATCCACAAGGATTTATTCGTTGAAATGGAGATAAATCCATATTCACATTAAATGCAATTCCGTGATAACTACATCCTTGTCGCACTCTTAATCCAATGGAACAAATTTTAGCACCGTCGACATACACACCGGGTGCATCGGCTCGGGGTGCGGCATGAATTCCGTATTCCGCGAGCGTGGCGACCACACTATTTTCAAGGATTGTCACTAAACGTCGAATTCCAAAACCGAGACGTCGTAAATCTAGCATAAAATAAGCGACTAATTGACCAGGGCCATGATATGTGACTTGCCCACCACGGTCAGTTTGCACGACGGGGATGTTACCAGGATCAAGTACATGTTCTGGTTTACCCGCTTGGCCTTGAGTAAATACGGGAGGATGTTCCAATAACCAAATTTCATCGGTTGTATTTTCGGTTCGCGCTAGCGTAAATGTTTGCATACGTGCAAAAGTGGCTGCATAAGCTTGCACACCGAGTTGACGAATGATGACATCAGTTGAGCTATTCATTCTAACGTCTCCAAAACTGTAACAGAAAATAATTGTTCAAAAACCATCTAACACCTCATAGTGCCATGATCACATCATCAGACTGTGAAAGCGCCGAATATATTTGATCAAGCTGTTCTTGACTTGTCGCTGTAAATGTAATGGATAATGCTAAAAAATTTTTTTCTTTGCTTTGGCGAGATGAAATTGCACCCTCGCTTAAATTGTGGACATGCTGGTTAAAAATTTTTAATACAGCCCCTTCAAATTCAGGCGTATTTTTACCCATCACTTTAATCATGTATTCACACGGAAACTGTAAAACAGGTGTGCGTTCAGATGACATTATTTTTCTCGCAAAATGGCTGCCAGAAAAAACGTTTTTTTGACAGCCATTGTTGATTACCATTCATATGCATGGAGCTTAATTAACCAAACCACCGATGAAACGTAATGCTCAATCGATCGCAGAGTCGGCTCCATAGTCCACCTTGAGGAATTTCTTTCAATGCGACTAAAGGACGTGATGCGATTTCTTGCTCACCGAGCATGACTTTCACACTACCATATGCATTTCCTTTAATAAGTGGTGCTTTTAATTCTTTATCGATCACCATGGTGGCTTTGATATCTTTTATCTTACCTGTAGGAAGTATAACGACCAAATCATTTGCAATTCCCATTTCAGCGGTTTTTTCTTTTCCTAAATAAACACGTGGTTGGCTTATCATCGTATTTGCGGAAAATAATTTGTGTGATTCAAAAAAATGGAAGCCATAATTTAATAAAGCTTCAGTATCGTTGGCACGGCTGTCTTCACTTTTTGATCCCATGACGGCAGCAATCAATCGAGAGTCTCCTTTTTTAGCAGAAGCCACTAAACAAAATCCTGCATCTTCAGTGTGGCCTGTTTTAATTCCGTCGACTGCATCGTCACGCCACAATAATCGATTTCTGTTGGGTTGTTTAATTCCATTAAACGAGTACCATTTTTGTTTGTACCACGTGTAATATTCTGGAAAGTCATTAATCAACGCACGTCCCAGTAAGGCCATGTCGTATGCGGTAGAATAATGTTGCGGGTTAGGTAATCCGGTTGAATCGACGAAATGAGAATCTTTCATTCCTAAAGCTTTTGCTGTTTGATTCATTAAATCTGCAAAGGCTTCTTCAGTGCCGGCAATTTGTTCTGCCAATGCAACGCATGCGTCATTACCCGATGCAACAATTATTCCTTGAAGTAAATCGTTAACCGGAACTTTTGTCCCAATTTTAATAAACATACGTGATCCACCTGTGCGCCAGGCTCTTTCACTAACAGTAACCGGTGCATCAAGCGAAAGTTTTCCAGATTTAAGTGCGTTGGAGATAACATACAGTGTCATCATTTTTGTCAGTGATGCGGGTGCGACTCTAGCATGTGCATTTTTTTCGGTGAGCACTTGTCCATTAACACCATCAATTAAAACATAGGATTTAACAGCGAGATCGGGAGCAGCAGGGACAAAATTGTTTGCGTTTGAGTTTGGGCTTGTTGCTGCAGCAGTTGCTTTGAGCATGAGCGGTGTGACTTGCTCTGCGAGGCAGGTTGAGGCAATTGAGGTAAAGGCTGCTGCCATCAAGAAAGCAGAAGTTGCTCGCTTGAAATTCATCATGAGTTTTCTCCCATAGTAAAAATAGTAAAATAGGCCATATGACCTAATGAAAATAATGGGGGGATCTTAACATACACCTGGATATTGCACAAAGGAAAGAAGGGGTCAGATCTAAGTTTGATGGGTTCTGAACCGGGGCTTGTATCAGCCCTAGTTCAGAACCCATCAAACTTAGATCTGACCCCTTCTTTTATCCAATATGGGCGGTTACGTTTTTAACGCCGTGCATCTTTAGGATCTTTTGGGTGCTATCAAGGGTTGCTTGATCATTAAAAGGTCCTACTTCAACCCGATAAACAGGGGTATTATTGACCAACGTCATACGTATTCTGACGGGTGAATGGGTGATTTGCGTGATGCGTGTACTGTACTGACTCGCGTTGGTTTTTTGGGAAAACGAGCCAACCTGTAATATTTGACGACTGGCTAGAGTATCTAATGTTTGAGGTTCGCCCCGGTGCAGAGCGACTACCCGAACCTTGGCAGTTCCTTTTGCCACAAGCCCCAGTTTTTTAGCGGCTGCGTAAGAAACATCCATCACACGATTCGATTTAAACGGCCCGCGATCGTTGACTCTCACAACAACCGACCGACCATTCTCAAGATTGGTCACTTTCGCGTACGTGGGTATGGGCATATCGGGGCTAGCGGCCGTCATGCCAAACATATTATAGCGTTCACGAGTAGACGTGAGATGGCCGTGAAATTGATGGCCATACCAAGAAGCAATACCCACCTTATTATAATTTTTAGAGCTGTGAAGCACTTTATAACATTTTCCATCGACTATATATTGTCGTTCATTCCCGTAGCTGGATAGCGGTTCATCTTTGGGGATTGAACGACTAGAAAAGTGCGACACTGTGTATCCAGAATCTGTGTCTGTATCTGTTGTGTTGTTGGCACAGCCTACCATGCTCATTAAAAGCCCAATAATCAAGCTCGATTTGAGAACATTCTGTTGGATTTTCATGATGTTGGATCCTTTCATCAGCTTTGAGTTGAGAGGGATTGTAATCGGGGGATGTTGCATCTGTCCAGTCTATAGATTGCTGTGATGATACTATGTATCATCTATCCTATAGTAGGAATTAGGAATGGAACAAATAGTTATCGGATCTTAATTATAGCTCAGGTAGAGGTGTAAGGTATAATAACGATGGACAACGATGCTATGCGAATCTCAGCAGTAATCTATAATGTTCCAACCACTTTCATATTAAAATGCCTTTCTGAGGCAATGTAGTGAAACTTTAACTATTTTTTTTACTGAGGTTTGGACAATCCAAAAGCATTATAGAATATTTTGAATAATTGTTGCAATGATTGATCAATTTCGATAAATTTTATTTCAATATTGCCAAGATTTAATTGTTCTCTGGTCAGTCCGGTTGGTATTGGATCTTGCTCAAATGAAGTTTTCCCCAGATAGCAATTTTTAATATTGAATATATTAATTGATACACTAATAGGCTCAGGTATACCTTTAGAATTCAAAAAATCTGTAAATCTCTTTATCCCATCTATTATGGTGGTTTGGAACTTTTCCTCATCCAAGAAGGGTAGATTTTGAGGAGGTTGATAATTTTTGTTAAGTTCAAAACAGGCTTCAATAGTCGCATTTCTAAAAATTTGATTAATGAAATGACGGTCTTTATTATTATCCCATTTAATTTGTAATCCATCTAAGTTAGGAAATGCAGAAAAAGTTAGGTTTTCCTCTAGTTTAAACGGACGAAGAGCATTAAAACTTGATTTTTTGTACTCGGAATATACTGAGTCAACATCGATGCTGTTATTATTGTAAAAGGAAGAAATTGGAATCAAGTGTACTAAAACGAAAATTTCATCTTTATTTTTGAATTTGTGGCCATTCTCACTGCGAAAAATGTTTATGCGCTCATTAACAAAACTTTTTATATCTGTAATCAAATTATTATATTCCATAATCTTCTCCTTCAAGGTGTGAACATCGTAATATTGTTTACCTGACTCAGTACGATAAGGGAACTGATATTTACATTGTGTTCCATCGAGTTTGACAGCATGAGGTGCATTCCAGCTTTTTCTGATATATATAACAAGACATCCGCTTACTGCATAACAATAATATCCTAATAATTTTGGTTCCAAGACAGATTTTAAAATTTGTGAAATACGATTTTGTAGGTTATCTATATCGTCTGTAATTTTACAAATATCTACCGGTTGCCCATTTTCTTCATTAATTCCATAAATGATATGGCCTCCTTCTGTATTTGCGAATGCAGCAACGTCTCGGCAGAACTCATATTTATCAGGCCCATCAAGAGAAATATGGGATTTATATTCAAGAAATCGAGATTCTGATACTTGATTTAGAATAAAATTATTCAAATCTTGTTCTGATAATTTTTTAACTATCATAAATACCACCTCCATACGCTGATTGTAGAATTTCACTAAGTAACAAGGCCGATAGTTCTATCGAAACTTAATAATCAAAATTTGGCTCAGGCATATTACAATTATAGTTGATATTGCGTGGTTGATAATGAGCTCTCTATAAACCTGTGGAAACTGTATATCTTTACTGCGGCAATTGCTCGATAGAGTTTGATATCTGCTAATTAATCGTATATAATCATATTAAACCCCTAATTTAGGGGTTAAACATGAATGGTGACGTTGATGAGTTTCTCAAATTATATTCGTGAACTTCAGCAATACGGTAAGTGTTGTTTTACTTTGGATGATGCTGTCCAGAGATTACAAAAGAGCCGTAAAGCAGTTTTGTCGTCTATCGAGCATTTACTGGCGAAGGGAGAGATTGCCAGTCCAGCCAGGGGCTTTTATGTCATAGTCAGTCCTGAATACATGAAAATGGGTTGTATTCCGCCTGAACACTTTATTCCCTATTTAATGCAATATTGGAGTGTTGATTATTATGTGGGGTTGTTAACTGCCGCCTCTTACCATGGGGCATCACATCAAGCAGTACAATATTTTCAAGTCATGATTGAAGGGCGCAGGCCAGTAATGAAATGCGGTAGAGTGCGCGTCAGGTTTATTACTCACAAACATTTAAAAGACACTCCATGTCAAATTATTAATACAACCAAAAGCAAATTAAATGTATCAACACGAGAAGGCACAGTAAAAGATTTAATGTATTATCAGGGCCAGAGTGGTGGACTGAATCATATCGTGACTGTTCTAGAAGAGCTTCAAGAAGTCATTGATCCTCAAGAATTGTTGAAATTGGCAGAAGCAAGTAAAGACATTGCTTGGAAGCAAAGGTTAGGATTTTTACTTGAATATGTTGGTGCTCGGAGTTTGGCAAATGTATTAGTTGATCATTTATCTAAGCAGAATAGAGTAGATTACGTAGTCTTAATGCCAGGGAAAAAAGGTGTTAATAAAAATTATCCAAGGAATAGCGTTTGGAAAATAATTGAAAACACAACTTTGGAGATTGATTAATGATACCAGATTATTGTGTCGCTGAATGGCGGCAAGAAGTTGCTTGGATTGAAGATTATCAAGTTGAGCAGGATTTAGTTATCAGTAGGGCACTTATAAATCTCTATGAGAACTCAATGATTAAAAATAGTCTTGTCTTTCGTGGTGGTACTGCATTGCATAAATTATATATCACTCCCGCAGCACGATATAGTGAAGATATTGATTTAGTACAAATTCGATCTGAGCCAATAGGTAAGATTATTGATGAAATTCGATCGGTATTGATTTGGCTTGGAGAGCCAATAAGGAAAATGACTGAAAGAGGTGTGAAATTAATATATCGATATCCTGCTCTTGATGGTTCAAAAAAACGATTAAAAATCGAAATAAACACTACGGAACATTTTCATATTTTCAGTTTTGTGGATCATCAGTATTCACTTCAAAATTCGTGGTATTCAGGTCAATGCAATGTTAGAACCTATCAATTGAATGAATTGATGGGGACAAAATTACGTGCATTATATCAAAGACGAAAGGGGCGTGATTTATTTGATCTCTGGATTGTATTGAAAAAAGAACTTATTGACCCTGCTGTGGTTCTTGATGTTTTTTTGGCTCATGGAGAAAGGGAGGGAATACCAATTTCACGAAGATTATTTGAAAGTAATTTAGCTAATAAATTGCTTAATACAGATTTTCGACATGATACAATAAACCTGCTTGCAGATGGAAGCGATTGGTTGTTTGAAGAAGCATTTGAAACTGTAAATGCAAAATTAATCTCTTTGTTGCCATGAAATTAATGCTAATCATAAATGAATTACTCGGGTGAGTGCATATTATTTAGAAGCTTCATATAATATTAGATTGTCAGAGTAAGGCATATTTGCATTTCTTTTTTTGCAGAAGTATTGTAAAATCCCTGCTAATAAAGTTGTAGGAGTTGTAACTTATGTCACGCTTCATTAAAGCTCAGCTTGGTCCA
>CAYUMZ010000078.1:0-7957 GCA_964446105.1 uncultured Gammaproteobacteria bacterium
AATAGAATCCCAGTGGATGTTGGTTGTCACAATGTATTTCGAGTTCTTCAAAATAGGAGTGATCATCAGATCCGGTGAATAGATGTGTAATTTTCATTGTGACCTCAGTCATAATCTACAGCTAATTCGCAGTTAAGCTAAAAATGAATCTTAACAACTATTTTTTAAAAAAAGTAGCGGTTCCTGCTATAGAAAAGCGATTTAATGAGATCCATTTTATGTGCATTCAACTGAAAATAATTGCTGGTCTTCTAAACGCAGAGCAGTGAGTTGATTGCCCCAGACGCAGCCAGTGTCGAGCGCAAAGAGATTTTGTTGATTCGTTTTTCCCATGAGAGCCGCCCAGTGGCCGAAAATAAGTCGGTCTTGAGGGTCGCGTTTGTTGGGTAGCTGAAACCAAGGAATTAATTCGGATGTTTGTAAATCTGCTGGACCTTTAACATCAAGAATAAGTTTTTCTGTGGGTGAACAAAAGCGCATTCTTGTCAAAGCATTGATGATGTAGCGCAATCTGTCCCACCCTTGCAGTGAAGGTGACCAGGTATCAGGTTCATTTCCGTACATGTGCTCTAAAACTTCACCGGCTTGATCACCTCGTAATATTGTGCAAACTTCATCAGCATATGTTTGAGCTTCTTTGAGAGACCACTGTGGGGGAATGCCTGCATGAACTACTGTATATTTTAGTTGTGGATCATGATGAAGTAGAGGACGATTTCGTAGCCATTGAATTAATTGGTCTCGATCTGAAGCGTTTAAAATTTCATCGAGATTGTGTTTTGCTGGGTACACCCGAGGTGCTAATGCGAGAGCAAGCAAATGTAAATCGTGATTTCCGAGTACACTGACGACGCGAGGTAGTTTGCTCACAAGGCGAAGCGTGCTGAGTGAATCCGGTCCACGATTCACAAGATCTCCCGTGAACCAAAGGGTATCTTTGCTAGTATCGTAGTTTATTTTAGATAGTAAGGATTCAAGTGCTTTATGGCATCCTTGTAAGTCTCCAATCGCATAATGTGACATACGATTCCTTCTTGGTTGATAGCTCTTGTCAAAATGAGTTCGGATTTAATTCCTATGGCTATCAATAATATTACTGATTAGCACGAAGTCTGCAACTGATAGTTGCTCTGGTCTTAATTGCGGATCAATTTTTGTTTCTAACCATTGATCCGATGAAATTAAATCAGATAATGATTTTCGTAGGGTTTTCCGACGTTGAGTGAAAGCGGTTGTTACGACTTTTCTTAAAGTAGAATGGTTCGCTGCGACATGAGGTAATTCTTTGTATGGAATTAATCGTGCGACGGCTGATTCAACTTTAGGTGGTGGTGTGAATGCGCCAGGGGCAACAATAAATAATTTTTTCACAGTGCAAAAATATTGTACCATCACAGATAGTCGGCCGTAATTTTTATTGCCTGGCTGGGCGGCAAGTCGATCTACGACTTCTTTTTGTAGCATAAAATGCATGTCTTTAATACAGGGTAATTGTTCTAATAAATGAAATATTAAAGGGGTTGATATATTATAAGGAAGATTTCCAACGATGCGTAATTGATGACTTTTATCTAGAGAAGCCAATGAAAATTTTAGCGCATCTTGTTCGTGAATGACTAAGTGCCCGTACTGTTCAGAGGAGGCTTTTAATTTCGGAATAATATCTCGATCAATTTCAATGGCATCCATTGATGTCACGAGGGGGAGTAATGCGTGAGTGAGCGCCCCAAGTCCCGGACCAATTTCGACTAAATGGTCTTCTCGCTCAGGCGAGATCGCATCGACAATTTTCTTAATAATATGAGTGTCATGCAAAAAATGTTGACCAAATCGCTTTCTTGGAAGGTGGTGCACCATTTGGGTTAAAGTGATATTTTAATGTAAGCTGAATCGCGCAACTGTTGCAACCAAACGTGTAATTGCTCATTGAATTTACGTTGATAAATTAAATTCTTTACGGATTGCTCAGTTATTTTAGTCGGATCGTTGCGTACTTCCACGAGTTTTAAAATGTGAAAACCATTGGATGCTTGTATAGGACCAGCAATTTGGTCTATTTTCAAGGAACTTAATTGAGTTGCAAATAGTGTGGGCAGCTCACTTGCTTTTCGCCAGCCTAAGTCGCCTCCACCTAAGGCTCCTGGTCCTGAGGCGTTATTTCTTGCGATTTGATCAAAGCTTGCGCCATTTTTAAGCTGGGCAACCAGGTTGTTGGCTCTTTCTGATGTGGCTTTAATTTGTTGTGATGTTGCTGATTCTGGCAGCGGAACATGTAAGTGCATTAAATGATATTCACCCGCTCCCCCTTTTTTATTTTTTGAATTACGAATGTATTCTGAAATCTCTTTTTCACTAATAGTGATTTTAGAGCTCAGAGCGGATTGTTGTAGTCGAGACACAATTAATTGATCATTAATTCTATTTCGAAATGTTGAATAATCAATGCCATCATGTTCGACTGCTTTTTTGAGTTGTTCAACGGACATATGATTTTGATCAGCCATTTCTTTAATTGCTTTACTGACGTCTTCGCTGGTCACTTCAATATTGTTGCGTTTGGCAATTTGAAGTTGCAAAGCTTCTAAAATTAATCGATCAAGGACTTCTTTACGTAGAGCGGATTCAGCGGGGATTGGTTTATTGCTTATTTTTAATTGTTCTTTAGCGGCCTTAAAAGCCAAAGCAAGTTCAGAGTTTGTAATAACGGAATCGTTGACGACGGCGACAAGTCTGTCTAGTGATTGAGTATTTTGCGATTTGGCGTACGCCCCGGTATTCGCCAGGATGACGACGCTCAGAATTATTTTTAAGCAACGCGCTTTCATAACTTGGCCTCTACAAAATGATAGTCATTGATTTTCATCGATTGAGGCGGGCTTTGTCAATCCACACTGCCTCATTTTTATAGAGTCTCAGGGAGAAAGTAAGGAAAAATTACCCCTTCATTATTCTTGCGAGGAATGGTAAGATCGCTTCAGTATTAACTTTCGGAGAAAACCTATGAAGAAGACTTTATTTCTATCGGCAATTATTGCTTTTGTCAGTTTTGTAGCCATTCCCTCATTTGCGAGTGATAGGTCTGTTCCCAGTCGCTGTCCAAAAGCATCAGCTTTGAGAGATGTGCGCCTCAACGTCGCAAAGCGTGGTGATGATGGGTCTTATGGGGCTTTTAATATTAATACATACGGCACTAACCAACGGTGGATATTTATTGTGGGTCGTATTGATGCAAGCAGCCAAAGTGATGCGATTTCTAAGGCTAATGAGGCATTGCCAACTTTGTCAGATGTTATGAAAAAACCGCATTATGATTTTGAGAACAATATATATGTGTGTGTTTACAATGTCGGTTATGGCTACATCGCTGGCGCTATAACTACGCAAGATGCAGATCTTGCTACTCGAAGCCTTCGCAATTTTCGTTAAAACCAGTCTTTAAAGCCCGGCAGTCGGTCACGTAAAATACTATTGGGATTGCTGTTACCGACAGTTGTAAGACCCTTGAGATTAATTTGTATATAGTACCGATTATCGAACTTATTGTCTTGAGTTAGACTTTGATCAATCATCGTGCGACTAGCAATAGCTCGTAGAGCAAAACAGCAGCTCTGATATTCAAATCCGGCAAGAACAAATTGTGGGTGGCTGTGACTGAGATTGTAATTCCAATTTGCAAGTATGTGCCAACGTTCCTTGATGGGCAGAGCAAAAGCGATATCCAAACGACTTAAATCTTGATTTCGCGCGCCCATTTTTCTATCGCCATCTCGAACATAATCGTATCCCAGAGAAAATAATTGATTTTCTAAACCTTGATAATGTAAATGTGTGTTTGTAGTTGTCATTCGTTGATCACTTGGATCCCAAACTACATTAGCAACAGCATACCACGCATTATTAAAATGGTAATTAATTGCGCCGATGAGAGGTGAGGTATGGTTATCGACCAATGGATCATTTTTGCATCCGGGTGTTAAACAAACTTTGCGATCACTGAAATACCACTGCGTTGCTAATGTGGCACTTAACCGTTCATCGCCGTCGCGTTGGTCGAGAAAACGTGTGGTCAAAGCAACAGTCACTTGATTAGCATCATTAATTCGATCGATACCTGAAAAGCGGTTGGGAATAAATAATTGTTGATAAGTAAATGTGGGTAAATCAGTGTCAAAGAGAGGGATATTATTTTGGTTGGTATAAGGAATGTAAACATAATAGGCGCGAGGTTCTAAAGTTTGTGTATATTGTTGGCTGAACAAAGAATGTTTGCGCTCAAAAAATAATCCTGAATCTATTGTCGTGATGGGTAGCAATCGAGTGATGTTCTCGCTTGTTTCATGATTGAATTCGTGTCTTTGGTCGTGCAACCAATACACTGTGCCTTCAATATCAAGACGAGGTGTAAAATACGCGTATGGAGTTTTTAGGGGTAATTCTATACCAGGTGCTACATCTAACCGTTGGCCTGTAACGACTAATCGATTTGACATAAAATCACGACGATGATCAAAATAAATAAATTCAGAATTGATCCAAGTGTGAGGATAATTTTTTCCAAACAACCAATCGCCGTGCAAATTTAATTGGGGTAACCGAGCGTATTGATCTTTAGCGCTGGAATCGATGGGATGTAACGTTTGATGTAATTGAAGTCGACTTAGAAAATCCCAGTGATTATCAGAGTAATTAAAATTGGCTTGATTTAATAATTGATCGCTGTTTTTGTCGATAGGGCTGTGTCCAAAATCTTGCAAATAATAGTCGTCGGATACGAAATTAATAATGACAGAAGATTCCATCTTCTGTGAATATTCGCTGGTATTTTGTAAGGCCAGTTTTAATCGATTATCAGAATCATTCGCTAATGTATGTAAGAATTGTTGCGTAATTCTGTCATCGTGATGCGAATCCAATTCTTCTTTTTTCATTGCAGCAAAAACATTATCACTGGGCAAAAAACTTGCCTGCATGAATCCTTTGCTATGTGGAAATAAATAGCGAATATTGGAGTTAAGTTGAATGCCGCGATTGCTATACAATATTGGTGTAAATAATGCATCATAATTGGGTGCTAAATTGCAGTAATACGGCGCTTCTAAAATAAAGCCGTCTTTATCATTATGTCCTGGCGTAGGAAGTAAAAAACCGCTTTTTCTACGTTTGTCGAGAGGAAAACTTAAGTAGGGCCAATAGAGTACAGGAACATTTTTTATATTAAAACTAACGTTTTTTGCTACGCCCACACCCTTATCTTTTTGAAGATTGAGTTGACTTGCATGCAGTTTCCATAAGGGTGTTAGACAAAGTGGGCAAGTGCTATAGGTGGCTTGTTGTATTTTCAGATCATTAGGAAGATTTTGTGCTGTTTTCGCAGTTCCCCACGCAGTTAGCGGACGAGGAAGCGCGTCACGATAAATTCGATAAGCTCCGTCTGAAAGGTCCGTAACTTGTTGATCAGGTTTCATGACAACATGTTGACCAGCAAGCTCTTGTTTCTGTTCAAAATAACGAACGTTTCCGTTTAGTTCAATTCGATCGATTTCTTGAGTGGTTGGATTTCGATTAAAGGTGACTTTTTCTGCGCGTAATAATCGGCCTGGTTGTTGAATGATCACATTGCCTGAAATGGTGGATTGTCCTTTTAAAGATAAGGTTGTGGGATTATTTGACGTAATGCTCATCGGTGATTGATTTACATTAGCCATTGGTTTTGAGTTTTCTATTTCTTTTGGATCAGCAAATATCCCATAACAAATATTGTTGGGTTGTGGTTGCCAATTGAGAATCTCTGCCAGCGTCATTTTTTGCGCAAGTGCACTGGTGAAAACGCATTCGTAAAATGCAGCGCTTATCAAAAATGATAATATTACTTTTGATCCGTTTCTCACGCGTATTATTTCCTTGAGCTCGCTAGTGCATGGCGCCTGAATATTGCAAAAGCAATCTACTGGAAAGCCCTTATTTATGCAATAAGGAGGGGGGTAAAAGACAGGATAAGTGACTTGCTGCTTACACTTCTACCAGCTGCCAACCCATCTACGTCCCTTGGTGACCACCAGGCTTCCAGTGCTTGTTTTTCAGACACATCCCGCCGTTCAGAATAAAAGAGAGGCGCCCAACAGATCCATGAAATAACTGACAGAAGCCCCAATTTTATTCTGGTATTCACATCTTTGTGTTATTTTATCCCAATATTCGTATTTTAGCTTGATTATATTCTGATATTCGCATATAATGACGCATACTATTCTGGAACTCGCAATTATGAATGAGCTGATATTCGTCAAAGATAGCAATCAAGCCAAGAGCTTGTCACGACTCTATGCGCTCAAAAAGGTGCGAAGGATCTATCGTGGGATCTATACGGATAACTGGAAAGATGGATTGGAAGCGATCGTATTGCGATATTGGTCGGAAATTGTTGCTCATATCGTTCCTGGGGGCATTTTATCGTTTCGAACGGCAATGGATCTTAATCCGGCGCCCATTCGAAGTGAGATGGTTGTTTTCATTACTAGCACCTATGTCAAAACGATTCAGTTGCCCGGTTTGATCATCAAAGTGTTAAGGGGTAATAATCAGGATTTTGTGGAACCCTTATTTCCTTATATTAATCGAAGCAATACAGTACGTGGCTTATTGGAAAATTTAAGCATTGCAAAAGGTGTTTATAAAAATGTCAAAGTAATAGGCATTGAAGGCGTCGAAACTTTTTTAGCGAAGGAATTAAATGCACGCGGTGAGCGTGTAATCAATGCCTATCGTGATGAGGCAAAAGAAGCTGCAATGGTACTTGGTTACGAAAAAGAATTTCAACTATTAAATCAGATTATCAGTGCTTTACTTGTTACGCATCCTGATAATAGTCTGCTCAAAACACGTTATGGGCAAGCGGTGGCTAAAAAAGAGCCTTTTGACCGAAGGCGTATTGCTTTATTTGAAGCCCTGTCAATTTTTTTGAATAAATGCAATTTTATTTCGCGACAGTATGATTACAGTAAAATTTCATTCAGAAATCTTTCCTTTTTTGAAGCGTACTTTTCAAACTTCATTGAGGGAACAGAATTTGAAATTGATGAAGCAGAGAACATTGTTTTTCAGGGAATTGAAGTCGGGAATCGGCATGCCGATAGTCACGATGTGTTAGCCAATTTTAACATAACGAACGATTACACCGAAATGCATTTAACCGCGAAAAATCCAGCCGAATTATTAACATTACTGCAAAATCGACATGCCTATTTAATGCGGGAGCGCCCCGAGAAAAATCCTGGCGTTTTTAAACGCAAACCAAACAGAGCAGGAAATACCCAATTTGTTTTACCAGGAGAGGTAATAGGAACGCTCACGCATGGCTTTGAATATTATGAACTCTTGCAAAATGGGATGGCAAAAGCATTATTTATGCATCTGCTCATTTCTGAAGTCCATCCCTTTGATGATGGCAATGGTCGTTTAGCCAGAATCATGATGAACGCCGAATTAGTACAGGCAGATTTGTACAAAATCATCATGCCCACAGTGATGCGTGACAATTATCTTTCAGGTCTGCGCCTTGCATCCCGAGATCACGACTTTAGAATTTATTGCAAAGTCCTAGATCAAGCACAGGCTTACACCGCCACATGCAACTGGACAGATTACGAAGAAGCGCGAGAAAAAATCGAAAAAGATAGCGCAAATCTCTCATCTGACGAAGGGTTGCCATTATTCAATCGAACATTGCGCACACTCAATCTTTCTCAAATTGGCAGATGAGAAAGCAAGAAAAGAAAGAAACAGAAGAAAAAAGAAAAGGGTCAAAAGAAAGGGGTCAGATCTAACATTGAAACCTGGTGTCAATGTTAGATCTGACCCCTTTACCTTTAGGAATTCTCGGCAATTATTGCTCCATTGTAGTAAGTTGTGGTGATTTCACAAGATTTTATCCCCAGCTTAGATATTGTTTGTTTAACAT
>CAYUMZ010000079.1:0-7953 GCA_964446105.1 uncultured Gammaproteobacteria bacterium
AAGCTGTATTTTTACCCATTTCAACAGCACCATTTTCAAGAGCCGAAATATTTGATTGAGAGATATCTGTTTTCTCAGCAAGCTCATTTTGTGAAAGCTCTTGTAGCTCTCGAAGTATTTTCAACGCCTCACCCGGCGTAACTTTGACATGCACACGTGCCTGAACAAAGCCTTTATGTTGCCTACTCAAGTATTGCCCCCATCAACCAATAGCAGAATGAATGTTTATATTACAATATAAAGTTAACTAATAATAGCCAGGACCTACTCTAAAGCTCTACAAAAAACTACACAATATTCAATCTAATCTCTTTCACGCACTTCATATTTAAACACTTTAATTACCCATTTGTTGATACTTACTCCATCTTTCCATACAATCCCAAATTGAAGCGGTTTTGCAAATATGGCGTTAGGTGTTGTTTGGTGTCTCTTGTTTAACATCATAGCATAGTACCATAAAATAGTACCATGCTATGAATGGGCTGGCCAAAATTACACGATTATGGCTTAGAGACTTCACCGCCATCTGAAAGTGATTTGTAAATATAAGCACCGGCCGCAGATATGACAATACCAGCAACGAATCCTGGAGCATGATGCCTAAAAAAACTGAACCATGAGGTATTGTTGAAATTTTCTTGGGGTTCATTACTGGCTTTATAGGGTGTGGTACTTTTTTCTGATTTTTCTGATGCTGCATCTTTTTTTGCTTGCTTCGCTATTAAGGCTTTATTCTGTGCCTGTAATCCTGAGACGGTGCTTTTCATTTTCTCATGTTTTGCTCGGTCTATAGGCTCATGTAATTTTTCGAGTGCTTTTTGAGATATATTCTCGTGTAATTGTTGGATTATCTCAAATAGATCCATTGGGATTAGTATTTTTCCTTCATTTTGTGTGAGTGATGAAATTAAAGTACTCATTTGAAGCTTAGGACCTTTTTCTATCTCAAGGGCACAAACAAGGAGATGTTTTAAATTCTTTCCTCTTAATTTAGTCCAAATGGCAGGTATATTGAGGAAGATATTACCGACGTATTCTATTTTATCAGATACAAACAAATTATCTCTATTTAATTCTAAAAATCTTTCTTTCTGAACTAATGTAGTCAAACGCACTTTTAAATTCTTATCAGACTCCGAAAGCGATTGTTCATAAACAGTGAAAATCGAGTCAATTTTTTCCTTAATAACAAATGAAATGGCATCTATAATTCGTTGCAGAACCTGTTCTCTTGTGAGGATATCTAATAATAGATCGGAGATAGTTTCTGGGACTACTCCAATTTTAGCTACAATCTCAACAAATTTTGGTGCACTGCAGCGTATTTTTTTTAAATAATAAAACAGATTGATAGGATCTAATAGATAGTTTTCTATTGCGTATCTTTTAGGAATTAAGAGATTCGGAGAATTCTCGTCGGGATTTCTTTGTTCGTCTTTCGAATCGTTGTCTATAATGCCAAAAATAAAGTCAATTAATGAGGAATCATGATTTGAAAGAGTCATGCTGTTGACTAGACGCTGAACTATATCACATGAAGAATTATCATCTTTGCCATCAGGCCTTTCTTTGCCGAAAGATTTGTACACAACTTGGTAAAGCTTAGGCAGTAAATTGGTTCTAATAAGTTGATCTTGAATGGCCGTATAAAATCTAGCATCGTCATCAGCTTCTACAAAGACAATTCTAAATTTTTCATTTATGTTTACAAATCCTGACGTGAGTGTCTCAATAGCTTCGCGACGCGTCTTGTTAGGTCGTACCAATAATATGCCGTCATCTCTGCGTTCTAAAGTATTTATGACTTCTAATGGTAATAAACAGAGAGAAGTGGGCCTATGAGTGGTCATTATCACTTGAAAGCCTAACCGACCAATTACAAAATTCATCAGTACATCAAAATATTCTTTGGAAAGACTGGGCTCGAGGTGTGCATCAGGCTCGTCAAGTAATAGTAAAGTAGGCTTATGTTGTTTGTGAACTTTTTCAGTATACATGATCCACAATATGGTGTGTAATTTTAAAGTTTCTCCAGGAGATAGCCACCCGAAATCTATTTGAGGTTGATTGGGCACTGGATTTGTAAAAGACATTCGTGGAGTTGGTCCAGCCTTTTCAATAGTGCGAGGATCTAAACGATATTTAAAGTGATATTTTTCCAGATAGAGATTTATATCATGGATTGTAAAATTAAAGTCTACTAGAAGAGAGGCAGCTAGCTTTGTTAGATCACCTACTATGTTTGCATGCAGACCTAGCTTGGATTGTAAGAATTTCTTAAACTTAGATTCCAGCTCGAATTGATAATTATTTTGACCTGGAACTGGAAATAAGTCTGATACGTGAAACTCTTGATATAAAACCTCATGCTGAGGAAATAACATTATATATTGTTGAGGCTTAAGTTTGTCCAGTATATACTTGGCAAAATCTTGACTTATATTATTGAGAGTCTCATCATATTTTTTCTCAGAATCTTCCAATAAATTATTTCTTATGGCCTTATTTTCCGAATACAAAGCACATACATGCGGAATTTCGTTATTCGTAAAAGCTATTTCGATTGGAAAATGTTGCCGTAAGAGTAAATTCTCAAAACCTTGTAAAATCGCTAAAATTAATTGACTTTTTCCAACCCCATTCAGTCCCGTTAATACGGTAAACATTTTAATATTATTCCAAGTAAAACCAGCGGGTAATGAATTATGTAAGCCTGTGATTTGAACTGATGTTAAATATCCTTTTTTTTGTGCTGTTTGCAAAAAAGCAGCTTGCCCTGAAGAATCTAAGTCATCAGCATCTTCACCATCACGATTCACTTTCATGTTTCCTCCTTGTTAAATATTCTTTAGCTAATAAATCCTTATTTAGACAATTGACTTGACGTCTGATCATGACGCATCTCGCACTTTTCTCCATTGGGGCATTTTCCGTTTGCAAAAAAGCGACAAATCATGACTGCTTTTTTTTGTATTGCTGGTCTGCTTAGAGAAACAGGTTGAGGTAAAGTGGCTCGTGCAGGTGCAGGAACAGGCTGTATTTCAGATGAGGTGATTTTATTGATTGATGGTTGTTCTGCTTGTTTAGGTGGAGCGCCTCCTGAACTGCTTGGTCTATATTTTTCAAGTATGGAATAGGGACCTGGGGCTAGTTTAGGGATTTGTTTATTGTCAGATTGTTTGATTATAGGAATTACAGAGTTATCTTGGGAAACCGGTACAGTCGCACTATTATTATTTTTTGAAGAAGCCAGTCGTGTAATAGGGGGCAAGGCTTGGGTTGTTGAGATAGAAGCAGTTTGAGCTAAGACTGCTCGTACTGGTGCAGAAACAGCTGGTATTTCAGATGAGATGATTTTATTGGTTGATGGTTGTTTGGATGGAGTGCTTACAGAGCTTTTTTTTCTATATTTTTCAAGCATGGAATAAGGATCTTGAACGGGTTTAGTCGCGGGTTGCTTTGCTGTTTGATTACTAATAGTCGTTACGATCGGTGGAAGAATATCCTGAGCAACCTCTACCGTGACAGTATTGTTTTTAGAGAGAGTAGGCTTAGGCGCATTCGCTGCTTTGACTGTCGAGGTTGGAGCTTGCACCAAAGGTGTGGAGTTAAATTGTTTCACGGTACTCTCGAAATGTGTGCTTGCGCGTTTGGGTCGAACGGGATCTACAGTTCTTTCTTGAGACGGTGATGGCTGAGAAGATTTTTTAACACTTTGTTCGTCACGTGATTTGCTCTCTTTTGAGTTTATTTTTGGATCTTTTTGGCCTTGTATGCTTCCTGATTTAGCCACGGTCGCTACTGCGGGTGTATTTTTTTCTGTAGATTTAACTGCTGTAGCTGTTTTAGTTTTTTGAGGTTTAACAAGCTCATCTTTTCCGTGAGCATAGGTACATTTATCCCCTTTTTTGCAACTCCCTGATTTAAAGTTTTTACAAAGCACTGTTTTATAGTTCGAAGGAAGTGATTTTTCTTTCCCAGATTTTTTTTCTTCAGCTTTACTTGTAGGTTGTTTAACAGGTTTTTCCTGTTTGGGTTCAGGAAGTAGTGAATTTTCAAAATCATCCTGAGTAAAAATTAACTTTTGACTTTCTAGATGTTGTAATAAACTCTTTAGATTACGATCTGCTTTCAAGGTATTGACATCGCCAAACATGATTACGGCGTGCTTGCCTCGTGTGATTGCTACGTTTAATCGTCTAAAGTCATGAAGAAAGCCCACTGTATTTCTGGAATTTGAACGCACAAATGAAATGATAATAATATCATTTTCATCACCTTGAAAACCATCAACAGTATTAATTCTTGGTTTAAATTGTTTGGGTATTTGCTGTTGAAGAAGTCTGACTTGTCCAGAATAAAAACTAATTATTCCAATTTGTGTTTTAGGATCAATTTTGTGGCGAGCTGATAAAAACGAGATATATTTAGCGATCAAATTTGATTCGGCTTGATTACAGAAACTTGTTCCTTCCGCGCTTTCTTGTCCATTTGTTTGTATGAAAGAGTAAGGTTGATGTATTTTTGAGTTCAAAGTGGAAAATGGTGATAACCTTCTAACGATATTGGGACCATCCATAATTCTATTTTGATAAAATTGGATTGAAGGCCAATATCTTATCATTGGATGCATCCGATATTGTGTATCCAACATATGAAAAGGTTGACTGCAGTCTTCTAGCAACCGATACATCATAGAACGTCCGTAACCCATTTTTTCTGCAGCCTGTGAAATGACAGTGGCAGGCAATTGTTTCGTATCACCAACTAAAAGGCATTTCCGAGGTTGTAAAATGAAAGGGATTAGTGTTTCTGCTTCGATGCTTTGACCAGCTTCATCCACAATTAGAATATCGACTTTTTTAGTTTGACGCATTTGTTTTCGACCCGTCACAGACAAGGTTGAAAACAACACATCGGCATTTTCCAGTAATTTTTCTTCGAGGTCTTTCGATTTCTTAATAACTGCAATTAGAGCTACCCAAGATTGCACTGCGTAATCTTGGTTTTGATTATATTGACGATGCCGGCTGTCTGGTTCCTTGGGCTCTTTGCCAGTTGTTTCTAATACAGACTGCCAAAAATAATCGCTTTCTTGTTGGAGGCATTGAAAATAATGCTCCGCTTGTTTTGTTGCATTATTCAATTCCCACGAGAATTGTGTAATTTTATACTTATCGAGTAAGCTTATAAGTGTGCTTTTTTTATCCAAATATTGGCGGTATTTTTCATTTAAGGTAGTGTTTGCTTGTAGGCCAACTGTTTTCTTACCCTGCGCAAGGTATCCTTCAGGCCTTGTAATAAGTGATTTCAGTTCATTGACGAGTCTAAGTAAACTTTGAGACCAAGTATGTAGAAATATAGGTATAAGTGAGTCGGGTAATTTAGATTCAACGCCTGCTAAAATAATGGCGATTTTTTCATCATGAAACTTTTGAAAAAAACGATCAGCAATGACCTGAACAGCCTTGTTGGAAGGGGCGCAAATTAAAATTCTTTTTTTATGTTTTGCAACACTGTAAATTAATTCAACAATCGTACTCGTTTTTCCAGTTCCTGGGGGGCCCTGAAGCATATAAAGCCCATCATCAGCACTGATAAAACCTTCAACCGCTTTGAATTGTGAATCATTAAGCCCTGTATGATTGGATTTGTTAATGGCTGGTATTTGAGGAATTTTTCCACAAACAATTTGAGGAAGAAACGCAACTTCGGGTTTGAGACAGCAAGCTTCATAGATTCTTTCATGAGACAGGACAGAACCTAATATAGACACGCTCCATTGAGCCCCCTTAACTAAAACGCTATTACAAGTAATTCGAGTATCTTCACTTGCAATGAACTTAATAATTGTTTTTTTATCTCGATTTCCGAAACCATGTTGACTCGCCAAGCCTAAAATCTTTATACCCTTGATTTTTGTAGGGCTTAATATAACAGCAACTCGAGATTTTCCTTCGACCTCTTCTAAAATGTCTAAATCAACTTCCAATTTACAGGGATTATTTACACTTCTGGATTGTTTCACATCTCGATCGAGTCTGAAATTATATTTAACGGCAGATTTATTACGTTTCGCTTCTAGTCCTGCAGCAATTGTAGCTCTTGCATCTTCTAATACATAGGGCTTAAAGCTATCGTAATAACTTTCTAGAGCAGTTTTTGAAAATTCTTTATAACGATCTGGTAAATCTTTTACACCATTTAATAGCCCTAATCGATCATTCCGAATATCATCAAAGTTCCACTTGAGGACAATACCATTGAACAGATAGGATCCGCTTTCATGATGATCGCCTTGGTCAGCGTCCGCAGTTTTAGGGTGAGTGATAAGTAATCCTTTCGTTTCAATGGTTGAGCTATCATCGGAGCCATCATCATAATATCTATCTTCATCACTGTATCCACCGCGATAAGCATATCCGCTAGTGTAGCCATAATATTCATCGTCACTGTACATTTTTCTTTCCTTATAGGAAGATAGAAGATGTTTGTAATTAATTGAGATCCATTTTCAATATAGTGTGCATTGTGTTCACACATGAGTCAATATTTATGTATACACCGAACACCTTGTTACCTAAATATCAATATTTTGTTAGTCATCGGGGTTTTTGTAGTACTCAATTTTCTTAGTTTTTTTATTGAAAGACATGCCGATTTTCAACATTCTACTTCGTTTAAATTTTGAACAGCAATATTGAATATTATTACTCACTAATTGTAGATTATTTAATATCGCCCCTTCCTATACGGTTGAAGTGATCAACACCGAGAGCTAGCGTATTGCCTACAGCTTTACTCATATTCTTGTCTAGCAGTTTGCTCCATAGCTTCTCTATCTGCTTTGCTTCTCCAAAACAGTTTGTTACAATGCTCCCATTGAGGTTCTCCTAAATGGCAACAAAGTGGGATCACTATGAAACGGAATTTACTCTCGACCCTTACGCTATCTGGCATTTGCATCTCCGCACAAGCCGCGATTCCTATTACAAGCTATGAATCAACCGCGGTAGAGATACCTTCAGAATATGCAGTGCAAGGGGGATACACTGGGCTTGGCCTTGGGTTAAATTATATCGGTGCTAACGATATCGGTCTGCAACTCATACCTAATACCGTAAATCCTGAAGACGTCATTGATTTACCTGATTTGACAGTTAATTCGAAACAGGGCTATGTGCTCACACTCACCTCAGGTTACCGAATTTATCGTTGGAGATTTGAAGCAGAATTAGGCTATAGATTCAACAAGGCAGAAACCATCTCGAATTTTACTTATGCTATAGGAGCGGGGCCAACTTATACCCCCTCTACACTGCCCGAAGATATTGCCGCTAGCGGAAGCACTAAAGCCATCACTCTAATGGGCAACATTCTTTATGATCGCTACTACACGTCAGGATGGATGTGGACACTTGGATTTGGATTCGGTGGGGCTATGCTCGATTATGATCTTTCAGTCGATGCCAATTCTGTTCCAGCTCATGGCAGTTCAACTTTACAATTTAACAAAAGACAATTTGTTCCCGCTGTTCAGGGCATCGTAGGAATAGGCTATACCTGGTCAGATCATATCGAAACAGCCGTTACGTATCGATATTTGTTCCCCTTTACTTCACGTTACTGGATCGAAGATAAATTTATTGCGGGTAAAACCATACAATTTGACCCTCAATATCGCGTCAACATGATCAACTTAGAAATTCGATTTACATAATCTCTTTTTTCTTAAATCGCATCAAATATGAGTCTGTATAATGATTATACAGACTCAATTTACTTTTTTTAGTGATCCGTTCATTAAAATGGCTTTTGCGTTTTCAACATCTTTTTCTATTTGCAATTGCATCGCTTCGACCGATTCGAATTTTTCTTCATCACGCAATTTTTGCACAAACTCAACATCGACGTGTTGCCCGTAAATATCTTGATTAAAATCAAATAGAT
>CAYUMZ010000080.1:0-7829 GCA_964446105.1 uncultured Gammaproteobacteria bacterium
TGCGAATAAATCATGTGGGTGAAGTTTGTGCGCAAGCATTATATGCGGGGCAAGCGATTACTGGACGCAGAGAAGAAGTGCGAAAAAAAATGCGCGAGGCTGCAGCTGAGGAAGTCGATCATTTAGCGTGGTGTGCCGAAAGAATTAATGAATTAGGCAGTCACGCGAGTTATTTAAATCCGCTTTGGTTTGCAGGATCTTTTGCTATTGGGGTTAGTGCTGGACTAATAGGTGATCGCTGGAATTTGGGTTTTGTTGCTGAAACTGAAAACCAAGTCGTCAGTCATTTAGATTCTCATTTAGAAAAACTGCCCAGTAACGATCGTAAAAGCAGAGCAATAGTGAGTCAGATGCGAAAAGATGAGGCTAAACATGCAACGGCGGCAATAGATGCGGGTGGTGAAGATTTACCCTCTCCGATTAAATTTGCTATGACTGCGATGTCAAAAGTGATGACATCAATTGCCTATTGGGTTTGAAAGAGAACAATATCGAATTAATGGATTTTGCCACCCAATACGCCAAGAAATTCTGCAATAGCTTTTGTGTAGTTATCGCTACCGAAAATTGCAGAGCCTGCAACAAAAGTGTCAGCACCGGCTGAGGCAACTCTTCCAATATTTTCAGCTTTAATTCCACCGTCCACTTCTAAGCGAATTGGTCTACCGCTCGTTTGAATAATTTTTTTTGCTTTTTTAATTTTTTCATAAGACGATTCTATAAATGTTTGTCCGCCAAAGCCTGGATTCACAGACATGATAAGCACCATGTCGATCTTATCGATTACATATTCTAAATAATCTAAAGGTGTTGCTGGATTAAATGCGAGTCCGGCTAAACAGCCTGACTCATGTATCAAACTAATGGACCGATCAAGGTGTTCGGTAGCTTCGGGATGAATTGAGATTAACGTTGCACCAGCTTTTGCAAAGTCGGTGATAATACGATCAACAGGTTTTACCATCAGATGCACATCGATAGGAGCTTGAACGCCGTATTTTCGTAAAGACTCACAAACAATAGGGCCGATCGTGAGATTGGGGACATAATGATTATCCATAACATCGAAATGAACCCAATCCGCGCCCGCTGCTAAGACAGCGTTTACCTCCTCACCAAGTTTGGCGAAGTTAGCTGATAGAATTGATGCTGCAATTTTAAGGTCTGACATTATTTGATTCCCCTTTGTTTGGCTATAGTATCATAAGCTTTCTTAATTTCAGCAGTTTTTTTATTCGCCATTTTAATCATTTCTTCAGGCAGTCCTTTTGCGACGAGTTTATCAGGATGGTTTGCGCTGATTTTCTTACGATAGGCTTTTTTCACTTCGGCATCTGAGGCTTTTGAAGTAATTCCAAGGATTTTATAAGGATCTTCAAAAACTGAACTCGCATAATGAGGTCGTTGTGAGCCTGCCCCAGCTCCAGCTCCGCTTCCTGCTCCTGTTTTTTGTTTATAAGTATATTCTTGATAATGTTGATGGTGACGCCGATGAAAAATAAAAAAATCTGTTGAGTTTAAACCTAATTCATGGCAAACATGCTCAAGAATGTTACGTTTTTGAATACTGATAAATCCTTCTACTGCTGCGGCCTGAAATTGAATATCTACAAACATTCTTAAAACATCCAATTGACCTTGGCAAGCTTGAATAAGCTTGTCGAGAGTTATATCAAGATTAAATCGATGTTCTTTGCCACGAGTAAAAAATGAAATAGCTTCACGTCTTAATGTAGGGCTTAGATTCATGTTGCGCATAATAATTCGAGCAGTTTGAATCTCACCTTCACTAACACGACCGCTGGCTTTGGCAATGTATCCCATTACCAGAAATGTGGCTTCAAAGAAAACCCGCTGGGCTTCTTCTCGACTGAATGGCCGTCCAGAGTGTTGATATTTTTGATGAGGTGCATTCCAGTAGCCCGATGCTTGCAGATCGAAAAATTGACCGATGAGGAGACCAAAGATGGCGCCCATTGGCCCGCCTAACATCCAGCCTGCTATGAAACCTAATAATTTACCTAAATAATGCATAACTTAACTATATCACTAGTGTAGTGACTTTCACAGTTGGAGGAGGGGTGGTAAAGCTGCTATCATTAAGCATATATAAGGAGAAAGCGCGTGATAGAAGTTCCTCATTTAAAAACGTCGTTGACAGGTCCATTGTTGAAATTAGAGCAGGATTTGCTCAATCATCAAGTCGGGATTGAAACCTGGTTGCGTCAACAATGGCGATTAACTCCCCCGCCTTTTTATAGTTCGGTCGATTTACGAAACGCAGGGTACAAATTAGCACCAGTAGATACGAATTTATTTCCAGCAGGATTCAATAATCTCAACCCAGAATTTATTCCATTAGCGATACAGGCGGTACAGAGTGCAGCAGAAAGACTCTGTCCAGAAACCGTTAAATTTTTGATTTTACCTGAAAGTCACACGCGCAATATCTTTTATTTAGAAAGTTTAGCGACTTTGCGAGATATCATTACTAAAGCGGGATTTTCTGTACGTATCGGTTCATTATCGAGAGACCTCGAAAAATCTACAAAGATCGATTTACCATCAGGCCGTCAAATTGTATTAGAACGTGCAATACGTAAAGAAAATAAAATCGGAGTTGAAGATTATTTTCCATGTTGTGTTATTCTCAATAATGATCTCTCAACAGGTGTCCCGCCCATTTTTGAAAATCTCGATCAATTGGTTATGCCGCCCGCCGAATTAGGCTGGGCTAAAAGATTAAAATCCGCACATTTCCAGCATTTTGCAAACGTTTCAAGTGAATTCGCGCGGGAATTTAATTTAGACCCATGGTTAATATCACCGCTTTTTCGATATTGCGGAGAAATTAATTTTATGACTCGTGAAGGTGAAGATTGCTTGGTGCGTAATGCAACCATGCTATTTAATGCTGTAGTAGCGAAATATCAAGAATATAATATTCAAGACGCTCCTTTTCTTGTAGTCAAAGCCGATTCAGGTACGTATGGTATGGCGGTGATGATGATCAAAGATCCTCAAGAATTAACCCAATTAAATCGAAAGCAAAGAACAAAAATGGCAGCCGTGAAAGGTGGACAATCTGTGTCTAGAGTGATCATTCAAGAAGGTATTTATACTTTTGAAACAGTCGGTGAACAAGAGGCTGTAGCTGAGCCCGTTGTTTATATGATTGGTAATCATGTGATTGGTGGGTTTTATCGTGTCCATGCTGGGCGAGGAATCGATGAGAATCTTAATGCGCCGGGAATGAATTTTGAGCCTTTGGCATTTGCTGAAGCTTGTATTAATCCGTGCGGAAGCGATCAAGAAACGGCTAATCGATTTTATAGCTATGGTGTACTTGCGCGATTAGCGGCTTTAGCTGCTGCACGTGAAATGAAGGAAATACAACATGGGCCTTAAATTAGGGGTGGTGATGGACCCCATTACATCAATAAATCCACCTAAAGATACAACGTTCGCGATTATGTTAGAAGCTCAGCGTCGACAGTGGGAAATTTATATTCTTGAACAGAAAGATCTATATTGTTTAAACGGAAAAGTAGGGGCGCGTGCTGATCGAGTTAAGTTACATGATAATTCCGAGCATTGGTTTGATATTGTGGATGAAAAAAATATTGATCTCACATTTTTTGATATTATTTTAATGCGTAAGGATCCACCCTTTAATACAGAGTATATTTACACAACCTATCTTCTTGAAATGGCCGAAAAATCGGGAGTAAAGGTTTTTAATAAACCTCAAAGTCTTCGTGATGCCAATGAAAAATTATTTACTTCATGGTTTCCTCAATGTATTCCACCAAGTTTAGTGTCTAGGGATGCTGAAAAAATTAAAGCATTTATTGATGAGCATAAAGTGGTTGTATTGAAACCACTCCATGGAATGGGGGGAGGCTCTATATTTCGTTTAGCGCATGATGATGTTAACACGACTGTTGTCATTGAATTACTCACGCAACATGAAAAGACAACTATCATGGCGCAGAAATTTATCCCTGAAATCACAGAAGGTGATAAGCGTATTATTATGATTAATGGCGAACCTATTCCTTATGCATTAGCTAGAGTTCCAAAACAAGGCGAGATACGTGGCAATTTAGCGGCCGGTGGAAAGGGTGTTGGTGTTGAATTAACGGAACGTGATCGCTGGATTTGCTCACAAGTCGGTCCTACTTTGCGCGAGAAAAAATTACTACTAGTCGGCTTAGACGTCATAGGTGATTACTTAACTGAAATTAATGTTACCAGTCCAACCTGCGTTCGCGAAATCGAAAAAATCTACGGTATTAATATTTGTTCAGATTTCCTCGATGCTATCCTTTAGTTCGTTATTGGGCGATCACTTTAACTTGAGTGAGTTCACGGAAGCCAAATTGTCCATGCTCGCGACCAACGCCGGAGGCTTTGTAGCCGCCGAAAGGATTGCATGTGCGCCAATGACTTCCAAAATTAATATCAACACAACCCGCGTCTATTTGTGATGCAACGCGTTTTGCGCGATTAGTATCTGAGGTAAAAATGATACTGCTAAGTCCATACATTGTGTCGTTTGCGAGTGCGATTGCTTCTTCTTCAGTTGAAAAGGATACGATGGGTAATACAGGGCCAAACGTTTCTTCTTTCCAAACACGCATGGTGGGTTTGATATTGGAGAGTAGAGTGGGTAAATAATAAGCACCGGAAAGATTATTGGGCCTTTTCCCTCCGGACAAAATTTTAGCTCCTGATGCTACAGCATCATTAATTTGTGATTCCAGTAATTGAAGTTGACGTTCTGCCGCTAAAGGTCCAAGTTGTGTATTGCGATCCAGGGGATCTCCTATTTTTATAGTGCTTAAATAAGCTATAAGTTTGTCGATGACTTCTTGAAATAGTGATTCATGTACAATTAATCGTTTTGTTGCGCTGCATATTTGGCCACAATTTTCAAAACGCTGGGAAAAAACGCGAGCAATAACGCGATCGAAATCAAGATTTTTTGCATCGTCAAAAATAATCGCCGGATCTGATCCCCCCATTTCTAAAATGCTTTTTATTCCTTTTTTCGAAGCAAGTTCAAATAATTCTTTTCCTGTTTTTGTGCTGCCAGTAAAACAAATTAAATCAATATTTTGTTCAACAAGAAAGAGGCCTACACTTCTGTCACCATACACTTGAGAAAAAACGCCTTCAGGTAAGTGTAAAGAACTCATCATCTCATCAATCAGTTTTCCGATTAAAGGGCATTCTTCCGAATGTTTAAATATCACCGGATTTCCAGCTATTAAAGTGGGGATCACTCCCCAAATAAAATTACTCATAGGATAATTCCACGGTACTATGCAAGCTGCTACACCGATGGGTTCGTAGACAATTTGATGATATGCAGAATTCTCGGCTGATTTTTCATCGACGGTGATTTCATTTTCGAGATACCCCGGCCCATCTTCAATGAATGATTTTAAATAATCCAATGTAAATTCCATATCTTCAATACTTTGAGCAATAGGTTTACCCATTTCTTGAGAGGTAAGAGTAGAGATTTCCTGAGATCTTTCGCGAATGATATTATGTAATGGTCTCAACTTTTCAGCACGCACTTTTGCGCCTAGCATTTTCCAGGGTTTTTTTGCAGTGTGCGCCAACTTAACCTTTTCTGCAATTTCTGGGGCTGATGAAATTTTCACTTCTCCAATCACAGAGTAATCGGCGGGATTGATGGATTGTAAAGTAGTCATAATAACTTCCTAATCAAAAGGTTGCATAGAAGGGGTCAGATCTAATATTGAAACATTGTTTCAATATTAAAACAATGTTTCAATATTAGATCTGACCCCTTCCTTAATTGTGCGTTCAGTAAAAGTATGATACGTTGCATTATTCTTTGAGAGTATGAGGGAAAAAGAATGAAATACTGGTTATTTAAATCCGAGCCTAGCTGTTTCAGCATTGATGATTTAGCGAAACGTCCCAATCAAATTGAGAGTTGGGATGGTGTACGAAATTATCAGGCACGTAACATGATGCGAGATGAAATGAAGGTAGGTAACCAAGGTTTTTTTATCATTCTAGTTGTGATGAACCAGGGATTGTTGGGCTCGTAGAAATTGTAAAATCTGCTCATCCTGATGACACACAATTTGATCCCGATGCAGATCATTTTGATCCTAAAAGTTCTCCTGAAAATCCTCGATGGGTGATGGTTGATGTTAAGCTGGTGAAAAAATTCAATCGCGTTTTGACATTGCCGGAACTTCGTGAACATCCTCATTTATCTTCACTGATTGTTCTGCGAAGAGGTAATCGACTGTCGATCACCCCTATTACTTCCCAAGAATATAAAGTTATTTGCAGTTTGGCTTAACAACGCCAACTCATATTCCACCTTCGGAGCTGGTGATATGCTTGGCGCTATCCGATAATTTTACGCAATTTTTCTTAAACAGGGTTTATATATCAAACGATAAAAAATTACTACTGGATAAGATCGTATTTTGAACGCAGTGGGCGTATTAGTCCTGTCTGTTACTGGCAAGCCAAACTGTCCGGTTTAGGTAGCACTCTATTTGTCCGCTGATTGTAATACAAAACATAAAAGTTGCCCAGCGGATTTAAGCAGCTGCTTTCTCCCTTTTTTCGACATGTAATGACTTTACTTCAACATCATATCGACTCAAACAACAATGACCATAAAAAATAGCTAATTCACCGTCAGCATATTCATGCACTCGGACTTTTGCCTTTGCATAGCTATAGCGATTTTTATTTCGATCGATTTGTAAACTCTTGTTGCCATAACTGATTGTGTTATCTTTCTTAACGACTCGTTGTGTTTGGATCCAGAGAATTTCTTTTAGCCTCAAGTGGCTATCCAGCCAAGGAGCAAACTGATTATTACATCTCTCGATTTGGTTTTAAAGCAAGCATTAAACGAGGGTAAAAATATATCTCTTTTATAGCGATTCGCTTCTTCTTTTGTCTTGATACCTGTCAAAGCCAATTCCTTCGTTCGTTAATCGACCATCTAACAGCCCCGCACTACCTTCATCTTCATAACGACGACACCGCTGACGATACGTGTGCGCACAAACACCCAGCATTTCGGCTGCATCCTCATTGATCAATCTTCTCTCTGACTGCCATTGATATATCTCTTCAAAGAGCATTATCCTTCTCTCTTGTAGCACGCGTGCCCGGTTCACTTTTAGCCCTCCTTTTTGGTGAAAGTTTGGCTATTGTAAACTGGACAACTCACGTGCTACCTTTTCCGGACAATTGACTTGCTACTTACAAAGCCACATTTGTAATCTTGACTCAATAAAGCTTTATGAATATGAGGAGCTCCATAGACTTCTCGGTTTTCACGATAAATCCAGCCATGGCTTCTAAATGAATGTTTTGCCAACTCTACACTCCTTGAATGGGACACTAGTGTGTCCCTGTTTAAGAGTGTGTGTCAAACTGGGGTAGGTTCAATCTGACCCCTTTCTTTTGTCGATTATTACTCGCTTAAAATTTAGGGTTGCTGGTGGATAAATCCACAACGAGAGACTTATTATTACCATGCGCTATCAACTCTGTATCGAAACCAGCTTTAGATAATTGAGATTTCAGTGTATCGGCTTGGTTTTTTTCTGAATCAGGTAAATTATAATACCGAACATTGTGCCCAACATATCTACCCTTCAATTGACTATCAGGATATACTTTCCATTCAATTTTGGGATTTCTATTAAAAAATCCTTGCGTTAATTCAGATAATTTTTGAGATTTCAAAGTATCATTGTTGAACGGGTTGCTAAGCAATTTCATGACTTCGTCAATATCTCTCTTGATTCTTT
>CAYUMZ010000081.1:0-7811 GCA_964446105.1 uncultured Gammaproteobacteria bacterium
TGGTATATCGAGATTTTTTATCGCTTCAGCCTGACCCGGCGGCAAACTGCGATTTAAATAAATAAAGGTTTTATTTTTAGATTGAAATAAACGATGACGTAATTTCGATGGCGCCCATCCCAACAATTTTGCGAACTGATCAAATTCAGGATGATCGAGGGGAATTAATTTTGGATTAACCCATACCGCATTAACTTGTGCGCTAACCGCTAATGGTTTTCCATTACGATCTGTTATCATTCCACGATGAGCAGGAACACTGACAATTCGATGCATTCGAGCATCGCCTTGTTTTAATAAGAAATTATGTTTAATAATACTGAGATCGGCCATTCTAAGAACGAGACAAAGGCCTGCAACAATCAACAGACCTATGACAGCATAAAATCGTCCCGCATAACTCATTAATTCATTTCACAATTTTACAATTTTACAATCTCAACTTGCTTACTTGCGGGTGATGCCATTAAAAATTTTTGATGTGCAATTTGCTCAACGCGCACTTGTCGAGAAAGCGCTCCTTGTTCGAGTAATAATTTACTCCAATTTTCATAGTGAGTATTGCTAATATCATGACGCGCTTGCAAATCAGTTGTTAATTGTCTACTAATATGTTTAGAACTGATCGTTGCAAATGAAGTCAATAAAATAGAGGCTAAAAGCAACATATTCCTCAACACTGGTCGAGAAGCCAACGGCATGTAAGGAACTGTCCATTGCCATCGAATTACATTAATTGCACGTGTAGCTGTAGTCATTTTTAATCTCCTTTATTTATTTCAGGGTGTCACGCCTATCCAGACTATGAGACCTCACACATCATAATTTTTCAGCGACTCTCATCACTGCACTGCGAGCTCGCGGGTTATAACGACATTCTTCTTCACCCGGCCGCACAGCCTTTCCTACTAAACGTAACTGCGGGTGTAATTGATCCGCAGTCACAGGCACTTCTGGCGGATATTCATCCCCTCGCGCTGCCTGACGCATAAAATTTTTCACAACTCTATCTTCTAGAGAATGAAAACTGATCACCGCTAATCGACCACCTGTTTTCAATACTCTTAAACATTGCGGCAAAACTGATTCCAACACTGACAATTCCTGATTAATAAAAATCCGAATCGCCTGAAAACTTCGCGTTGCCGGATGCTTAAACGGCTCCCATCTCGGGTGGGCCGCAGCAACAATATCAGCCAACTGTCGAGTTCGCGTAATAGGCTTTTGAGTTCGCGCTTTCACAATGGCTTTCGCTATTCGTCGCGCAAAACGCTCTTCGCCGTAATCTCGCAAGACTCGTTCTATTTCTTGCTCTCGAGCCTGACTAATCCATGAAGCGGCGTCCATGCCGTACGCCGGATTCATTCTCATGTCCAGCGGTCCATCAACCGAAAAACTAAAACCTCGCTCTGGTGTATCCAGCTGTGGGGACGACACCCCTAAATCCAGCAAAATACCATTCACTTCACCACACCAGCCGAGCTCATCAACACATTTTTCTAATTCACCAAACGAACCATGCCACAGACGCAACCGATCATCATCACCGAAGGCTGCTTGACCACTCCGAATTGCCTCGGGATCTTGGTCTATCGCCAACACCCTCCCCTCAGAATTCAAGACCGCCAAAATACTTTTCGTATGCCCACCACGACCAAAGGTCGCATCTACATACTTTCCAGATGCTCGAATCGATAACGCAGCTAACGCTTCTTCTAATAAAACCGGTTTGTGCTCATCACTCACAGTGATCGCCTCTTCGAGGCACATCAACAACTTCGGCCTCTTATTCAACTCAATGGATCAGTGATCCTTTACAAAATAATGGACATTAATTCTGGCGGCACCGCCCCATTGCCGTCGGACGCCAGCCAGCGATCCCGCGACTCGTGCCACAACGAATCACTCCACAACTCAAACTTATTCGCCAAACCAATCAAGGTGACTTTCTTATCAAGCTGAGCGTACTCTCTCAGCTCACTGGGTAACAAAATTCGCCCATTCGCATCAATCTCAACTTCTGTGGCATGCCCAATCAATAGTCGCTGTACTCGTCTCACCGCGGCATTCAGCGCCGGTAAGGCCTGCACGCGCCGCTCAATCTCTTCCCAAACGGGTAATGGATACATCAAAAGACAAGGATCTTCAGTATCAATGGTCACAACCAGATGCCCTTGCGCTGTCGTCTCTAAACTTTGACGATAACGAGCCGGAACAGCTAAGCGTCCCTTTGCATCTAAATTGACTGCATTAATACCCCGAAACACCCACCGAACTCCCACAGATCACCACTTAGCCCCACATTATGACACCGGAATCCACAAAAGCAAGCCCCTGCCCCACAAAATTTATTATTCGAGTAAACGATGAATAATTTAAGATAAGGCAAAGGATACATCACCCACTCAGGTCTCACGTTAATCTCTTCCGCTCAATGGGCCATCCATGACCCATCCAGTGGAAGAGATTAACGTGAGACCTGAGTGGGTGGCTTTGCCACTTTATTATTATGTGCTCCTGTAAATATCGATAACTTCATTAGAAGCGAACTGAGGCGATTCAGGAAAAAATTAGATCATGACGCGTCTATATATGAAAATAAATAAAAAAACTGAATAAGTTCATAGAAAAATTATTTATTATTTACTTTTATTTATTTTCCTGACTTAGGCCCTTCCGATTTATTTGCACGTTCGGCATTACCTTCCGATTTTTTCTGACTTCGTGTAAATAATTTTCGCCTCTTTGGCTCATTACCCTCTGACGATTGCATTTCTTCTCGTTTACGTTTTCCCAATCTTTGAAAGACTGATTTCGCTGTCACTTGAGGATGAGTCTCAGCTTGCTCTTTAGATTTTTTACTTCTGAATATCGGAATATCAAATTTCTTTTTCGAAACTTTTTCCGCGCCGGATTTTTCTTGTTGTTGAGCTACTTTTTCAGTTTTTCCAACACCACTAGCTCTTTTAAATATTTTCTTCACCGTTTGCAGCGGAGATTTTACTGGCTTTTCCTCAAGCTTTAACTTTAGACCTTCTATTGTCGATTTTTGTTGTTCTAACTTACTCTTTTGTTCATTACTCAAATGAGATGACACATTTTCCAAATTTTTCATTAGCTCCATTACACTTTTGTAAACCTTATTAAATTCATCACGATGCCATTCTCTAACACTGTCTCTTTTAAAAGGCACTCTCTTTTTTTTGTTTATCTCTGCAGCATCCATCTGAAGATCTTTGACTTTCTTATCGAGAATTCCATCGTCTTTTAAATAATCCTTAACCAGCATTTCTAATGTTACTTCACGCCCACTATTTTTTAAAGCGGCCAATTCTTTACTCGCCATTTCTTCATGCATAAAACCTTTTCCAGCATAAAGTGCCACCAACACTTTTTGATCTTGTTCGGTTGTCTCAGTTTTACTAGAACCTGGCGCCACTGCTTCGCCTCTGGACACTCCTTTCTTAGCTTTTTTACCCGAAGGAGCCTTACCCAAATCAGCACCTTCGCCCAACGCCCCTGAAGTCTCTAATCCATGAAATTCTTCAACCACAACAGCTTCACCTTCATCCACTGCTAGAGTTGATTGTGCTAACAAAGCTTGCGCACTAGCCTGCCTAACCTCAACTTCATGACGCTCTTTTAATGAAACGATTCTATTGATCAAGCCCTTTTTAAATGCTTGCAGGTAATTACGTCTTATGTTATCCATTTCTTCTTGATCATCCGAACTAATAGCATTTACTGAAGGCACACGAAACATATTTTCAATCTGACTATAGATGATAATTTGATAGCTTGTTCGAAATCCTGAGCTCAATAATCCAGCGACTTCATTAAAAGCCCCCTGCATCTTCTCCATGGCATCATGAATATATTCTGACTCAGTTGCATTAAGTATTGTTGTCATATCAATTCTAATTTCACCTAATTCAGCCTCGATTTTCGCAGCCTTTTCGGTATCTGCTCTTATTTTCCTTAGCAAGGATAAATCTTTTCGAGCCTCTTTTCGAAATTGCATACGCTTTTCGTTCAATTCCCCATCATCCGTATCTTTGCGAATTTTATTTCGTTCACCTACTTTTTTTTCTGCACTTGCAATCATTTCATCTAGTTTTTGCTGATCTTGTTTTTCCTCACTACTAAGCGCTTTCATTTGCAGCTCATTTATTTTTACGGCGATTTCTGACTCAATTTCCTTCGCACGACTTTCATTCAGATGCGCAAAGAGACTAAAGTCTTCGCCATTAATAAATTCATCCCTAATCACGGCAAACCGCGCAATATCATCAACAAGAAAACTGGAGAGTTCAGCAATCTCATAATTGGAAGTTAATTCATGCAAACTCTCCAATTCTAACAAGAGTTTTTGAAATTTCATTTCGACATTTAGGTGGTTTCTCATCTCGAACAGCCCTAATCTTTGTTCATCAAATTTTTCTTTGTGCTTTTCCGTTAATTGATCAACCTCCCTCAATAATTTATCGTGCCGCATCACCCATTCTTGAACTTTTTGAACAAACTCTCCTCCATTTGTTATCCCCAAAATTAGATCATACTCTTCGCGCAGACTCTCTCCTGTGGTTAACACTTTCTGAAATTCCATTTCTGTATTCAAATGACTTCTCATCTCGGCCAACGCCGATCTTTTCTCATCAAATTTTTCTTTGTACGTTCCCGTTAATTGTTTAGCCTCCCTCAATAATTTATCGTGCCGCATCATCCACTCTTGAGTTTTTTGAACAAATTCTTCTCCATCTGTTATCCCCAGAATTTTTTTGTACTCTTCGCGCAGCCCATTTCCTTTTATCAGGAGCTGCTCAACTCCCTTTTCTAGTTTCTCGACACGATCAATTTCCGAATCAAATAACTCTTGAGCCTTAGATCGCTCTAAATTACCTGACTGAATTTCTGAAAGATTAATAGCCTTAAGGTTCGGAATGGATAAAAGCTTGTTGAGATTCTCTGTCGTCAACAAATTATTCTTCTGCATTAATAATATGAATTTTCCAATAAATGTGGGTTTGCCTGCATCAAAGATTTTCACTTTCTCAAATTTCGGATTTCCGGCGAGCCAAATGAGCGCTTTACCAATGTCTTCGGCTCTATCAGATGCTTTAATCATCACGCCTAAGTTATCATTTAGTAATGATTTGTTCTCATAGATTAAGCTCCCATCTTTGTCATTTAATAACCTAAGTTGCTCAATTAAATTCTCTACCTTATCTTCTTTGGCACCAAGGACTATCAAGACATTCTTGAATGCTTCATAAGCGCTATTTTCTTTACGTGTGACTCCCTGATCTAGGAAGCATTTAACGACTTTTACTTGCGTTTCGATAGTAACAACTTCACCACTACGCTCTAGCACTTTTTTTGCGCTGTTGACAGCAGCAGACCCTGAATCGATTGGTCCCCCAATCATTTCCGCACCCGCATTCGCTGCATCAGCAACTGCTTGAGCTGCAACATTAAACAGTCTGCCAGCTTCACCCAACATCCCGCCCCAAATTCCCGTAGCTTGAGTCTCTTTTGATTCCGGCGCGCCTCCAGACTTGGGCTCAGGGCTTCCCGGCATCGCAGAAATATTTTCCTTGCCCTGGCTGGATCCTTGAAGTGCTTCGAGTAGCTTAGTTTTCATAGTATTTATCCTTTCTAACAACTTATCTCAATCACTTACATATAATGTAGTATTTACACTAATAGTCTTCTTAACCTTTGGATTTATTTGATCCTGGCGTAGACACCGTGCTTTTCCTACTAGGTTCGTCTTCTTTAGTTGGCTCACTGATTGAACCACGCCTAATCGATGCTGGAACGTTCTCCTTCAGCGTGCCTTTAAACCTCTCAAGCAAAGCTTTAGAAGTTGTTACTTTAGCGTTATCCTTCATTGCATCTAGCTGTTTAATGGTTTCTAATATTTTCAAACCATTATTTTTAGTGGCCCGGGGAAGAAGTTTCTCAAGCAAATCTGTCCTTAATAGAGTGCATTCTTTTTTGAATTGCTCAATTTGATCAGATGAAAATTTCTTGAGTTGCTTACGTTTACCCTCAATAGACTTCAGCCGCTCTCCTACTTTATTTTCACTTTCAAGCCCCGCAAGTTCGAGAGCATTTTTTTTATCTTCCCGAGCAATTTTTTTATCTTTCAAAATATCCGATATGGTATTTAAAGTCTCTTCCATAGGCCCTAATAATGATTTTTCATCTTCAACTGCCTTAGATACTCTTTCTTCTATACTTTGCGAAATTTGATTTAATTTCTCATATAAAGCCGCAATTTCAGCATAAAATTCCCTACTCTCAGGATCTAATATTGACGATTTTTCATTTAATTGCTCCATATCATTAAAAAGTCTTTTATAAAATTCCTGAAAAGCAAGCTTGGTTAATAACCTAGATCGGAGCCCAGAGACTAACCTATTCATTTTTCGGATCATTTCACGCGCCTCTTCGGGACAACGTGTTTGAAATTCAAGCGCACCATTACTTCCTTCAAAGCGTTTTATAAACTCTTCATACCTTTCTAAATCTGATTTAAGCTTAGCTCGCTCTTTATCAGGATTAACTTGAGGGTCATTCATTTCACGTTCAAACATTTCTTTTCGTTGATAAACTTCACGCATAAAAATGTTAAAACGCCGTTCTATTGTTAAATCTTTTGCGGCCAAATTGATTTTCTTTTGTTGTTCTTTAGGTATATCTTTTTTTGCATTTGGACCGAGCACAACAAGAAAATCTCCACATTCCTTTTCCCACGCTCTTATCTCATCCAACGCTGATTGAGCACCTTCTTTTGTCCGCGCCCTTTCTTTTTCTATGATCTCTCGCGCCTGCCGAGCAAGCTCATCTGCACGTTCTTTTGCCATCTCACATACTCCCCTATTGAATGTACTGTAATTATAGCGTACTACCCGATTTTTGCCGGACACCACGATATTGTAAGGAGCAGTTTTAGGGGATTAGAACAGAGCGAAAGCCACACCGCAGAAGGGTTCCGCGGTTACTTGAGCACCAAGCGTTTCTAAGAAACGGCTTTGAAGGGGTCAGATCTAAGATTGAATCCAGCTTTCAATTGACTACCTAGTATCTCTCAGTTATATAAGCTGGCGTCAATCTTAGATCTGACACCTTCTTAATTAAAACGGCGGAGCAGAAAAGGGCTTATCGGCTGGAGACTCTAAAAGCATGATGGCATACTCATAAACAGGCTGCGCTGGCAAACCCAGCACTTTAACTCCTGAATGATAATACGCATCGAAATCAGCACGCACTTTGGGCGCTTGCTGAGGAGAAAGATGATTAATCAGGCTATCTAATTTTGCTTTCGCCGATTCAATTGCACGAGTATTTTCTTTAGCACTCGATTTTTTCTGCAAATATTGCATATAAAACAGATGACGAAATTGTTTTTGATACAGCATCGCATACGCATCTGATACTTGTTTTAACGTCCCATCAGGGCTGCACTGCTCTAATGCCGTTTGCGTGAATTTATTAAGCGCCGTTTCAAAATCTCGAAAATTACCGCTCGCCCCCATAAATGGGCCTTTCCCTGACTGATTAAGCTGATCACGAATCGCATCCTGCGCCTGATCATAACAAGCACCATATTCATAAATGGCTTTAACTGTTTCAATCGTATTTTCACCGTGTGCCTTTGTGTATTTTTTTACAAAATCCATTGATGACAATTTCAACACTTCATCACAAGCCATCATATTATGTGGAAGATCGGATTGTTCCTTCTCAGCTAACACTGAAAGTGTTCCCACCAAAAATACTACAGCAACGATCAATTTAAATAATGT
>CAYUMZ010000082.1:0-7804 GCA_964446105.1 uncultured Gammaproteobacteria bacterium
GTTTATGAATTTGAATAAAGTGATTACCAATGCTGGCGCTTCGTATGCCTGGGTTGGAAGAGTGTTCCATCCTACATTAGGATTCTTAGCGGGATGGGCATTGCTTGTCGCATCAACGGTCTTTATGGTCTCAGGGACTATTCCTGCGGCTACGGGTACACTTTTACTGATTGCACCAAAATATGCCACAACACCCGGTACAGTGACATTCGTTGCGGCGGGATGGCTATTGGCTGTAAGCGCTGTCGTTGTAAAAGGAATTAAACCAACGAGCTATACTCAAGTGACCATGACGATTATCGAAGTGGGCGTTTTAGTGGCCGTCATTATCGCCTCTATTTTTCACTATATTCATCACGGTGTTCGCGAATTTTCGTGGTCCTGGTTTTCAATCGGGCAATTTACACCGACGTTATTTGCGAGCGGGGCCCTCATTGCATTATTTTTCTTTTGGGGCTGGGACGTTACTCTAAATCTCAATGAAGAAACGCGCAATGCAGAAAAAGTTTCCGGACGTGGCGCATTAGCCGCAATGCTGACTGTACTGTTATTGTTTGTAGGATTCGTCATCGCCGTCTTACTCGTGATGCCTGATGCTGAAATTGAACAATCCAGTACAAACGTTTTATTTGCACTCGCTGAAAAACTTTTCCCTCAACCTTGGAGCTATTTAGCCGTTATTGCGGTAATGCTGAGCTCCATTGGAACGCTCGAAACGTCTATCCTACAATTTACTCGTACGATGTATGCAAAAGCGAGAGATGGTGCTTTACAACCTCGTTACGCCATTTTACATAAAAGTTGGCGAACACCTTGGGTTGCGACCAGTGTCATTGTTGCCTTAGGTTTAGCCTTATTATTTCTTTCATCTTATTTTCCAACGATTAATTTGATTATTAAAGATTCCGTGAATGCGATAGGATTTCAAGTGGCCTTTTATTATGGCTTAGCAGGTTATGCCTGCGCGTGGTTTTACCGACGAGAAGCGATGAAAGGGTTGTGGCCATTTTTTACATTGTTATTTTGGCCAGCAGCAAGCGCAACGTTCCTTGTATTTATAGCCTGTTATAGTGTTCCTACTTTTGATCTAGTTACGGTGCTTATCGGCATCGGTGGTATCGCTATAGGAATTATTCCCATGCTTCTGAATCGCCTTCGTCAGAAATCAAAATCGTGATTTGTATTCGACTCAGACTATAGTCTAAAATGACAATAATCTGAGGTGAAGGGATGACTGTACACAACAAGGAAATCGCTGATTTATTTAATCAATTAGCTGATCTGCTCGAAATAGAAGGTGCCAATCCTTTTCGAGTGAGAGCATACCGTAATGCGGCTCGATGTATTGTCGATGCTCCTCACAGTCTTGCGGAAAGAGTTAAAGCTAAAGAAGATCTAACTGAACTTCCCGGAATTGGAAAAGATCTCGCTAAAAAAATTGAAACCATCGTGAACACTGGTCACTTACCTGCTTTAGAAAAAGAAGCGAAACAAGTTCCTCATGCATTGATCGACATGATGAGCTTACCAAGCCTGGGACCAAAACGCGTAAAAAAATTGTATGAGATTTTGAACATTAAAAATCTTGAGGATTTAAAAAAAGCGGCTGACCAACACAAAATTTCGCAACTCCCTGGTTTTGGAACAAAAACAGAAGACAAAATTTTATCCGAGTTGAAAAGAATAAATAAAACGTCTAAACGCTACCTCCTGGCGGATGTCGAAGATATTGCAGAAGAACTCACCGCTTTCTTAAAAAAAATTCCAGGCGTCAGCGATGTTACAGTTGCAGGCAGTTTTAGACGACGATGCGAAACAGTAGGCGATTTAGATATTTTAGTGACGAATAAAAAAGGGGCTGAAGTCATTAATGCTTTTGTCAAATTTCCTAAAGTCAAAGAGATACTCGCACAAGGATCTACCCGATCCACAGTACGTCTTTCCTCTGGATTACAAGTTGATTTACGTGTAGTACCAAAAGTCTCTTATGGCGCCGCCATGCATTATTTTACGGGTTCAAAAGCCCACAATATTGAGCTACGGAATAGAGCTGTGAAAAAAGGGTGGAAATTTAATGAATATGGTGTTTATCAAGATGACAAATGTTTAGCTCGAAAAACAGAACAAGAAATTTATCATCTACTTGAACTACCTTATATTCCACCGGAATTAAGAGAAAATCGTGGCGAGTTTGAAGCTGCCGAAAAAAATCAATTGCCCCGCTTAATTGAGCTCTCGGATATTCGCGGGGACTTCCATTTGCATACTACCGAAACAGATGGTGTCGATAACTTAGAAGACATGGTCAATGCCGCCATCCAATTAGGCTACGAATACATTGCCATAACAGACCACACTCAAAATTTGAAAATGGTTAAAGGACAAGATGAAAAGCGCGTTTTAAAACAGATAAAAAAAATTCAACAATTAAACAATAAAGTGGCGCCCTTTAGAATTTTAACCGGAGCTGAGGTCGATATTCTACAAGATGGTCGCTTGGATTTATCAGATGAAGTTTTATCACAATTAGATATTACAGTGTGCTCTATTCACTCCCACTTTAATTTATCCGAAAAAGACCAATTGAATCGCGTGCTGAAAGCCATGGAAAATCCGTATTTTCGTGTTTTTGGACACCCAACGGGTCGATTATTAAATCGCCGAGAACCCTACGCCATTGATCTTGAATTAATTATGAAAGCCGCAAAAAAACACGGACATTTTTTAGAACTTAATGCACAACCCTCTCGAATGGATCTCGATGATCAACACTGTAGAATGGCCAAAGAATATGGCGTGAAACTCGTTATTTCCACAGATGCTCACAGCAAAGCTCAACTTCACAACATGAGATTTGGCGTTGGCCAAGCGCGTCGAGGCTGGATAGAAAAAGACGATATATTAAATACGCTGCCACTTACAAAGCTAGTTAAAGTGTTAAAGCATACCTAATTCTAATTTAGCTACATCGGACATCATCTCGCGGCTCCAGGGGGGATCAAAAACCATTTCAACATCTACTGTTTTGACCCTGGGAGCAGCTAAAACTTTACGTTTCACATCACTAGCAATGGTAGGGCCCATTCCACAACCAGGTGCGGTCAGTGTCATTTTAATTTGGACATGAAATTCATTGGTACCTAATGGAATAATCTCGCACTGATAAATAAGACCGAGATCAACAATATTAATGGGTATTTCTGGATCATAACATTTCTTCATTTGCTTCCAGATTAATTCTTCGAGTGTCATTTCTTCTAAAACGGATTCTGGTATTTCAACTTCTTGTTGCATACCTAATGCATCGGCATCGTTGGCATCAATCCGAGCTAAATTACCATAAATATTAACTGTAAATGATCCGCCTAAGGATTGTGTAATTTTAACCTCAGTTCCTGCTTGCAAGAAAATACGCGCACCAGAGGGGACGAGCAATGCATCCACATCACGACGTAATATAATAATATTTTCAGATTGTTCAGTCTTTTGATTTGACATTGAAACTCTCACCACAGCCACACTGACTTTCCACATTAGGATTATTAAAAACCATTTGCGTAAATCCTAACCCTTTATTTTCTATATCAACGACAGTTCCGCGAATTGAATCGACACATTTAGGATCCAAAAATACTTTAAATGAAGCATTTAAAGGTACCTCTATGTCACCCACCTGCGGTTCAGAGACTATTTCAGGCTGATATGTCCAGCCAGTACAGCCACGTTGCTTCACCGATAAACGAAAATGTTGTCCGGTAACATTATTTTTAATGCCATTCTCAATATGCTGAATTGCTTTAGGCGTAAAATCGAGTAAAACATCATTTTCCATAACAGCCCCTATTCAGTTGAAACCAGTGTATCGGATCGAGATAATGCTGCATTTAAAGTGTGCCAAGCCAACGTAGCACATTTTACTCGCGCTGGAAATTCTGCAACCCCTGCTAATACCGATAATTTACCGAGATGTTCGGGATGTTCGCACTGCCCTACCAGCAGTTGATGAACTTGTCGGAATAATTCATGAGCTTCTTCTACATTTTTTCCTCGAAGAGTTTCTGTCATTAACGAGGCAGAAGCCATTGAAATCGCACATCCGCTTCCGAGAAATCTCGCCTCTTGAATCACATCGTTATCAACGTTAATTGATAAATTTAATTTATCCCCGCATAATGGATTAAACCCTTCATGATGATGAGTCGCATTCTCCAAAATCCCTTGATTCCGTGGATGTCGACCATGATCAATAATCACTTGTTGATATAACTCTCTTAATGCTGACATTAGCTAAACATCCTCCGAACTTCTTGAAGTCCTTCAATTAATCGATCTATTTCATACAATGTATTATAAAACGAAAACGACGCTCTGACTGTTGCGCTGAGTCCAAATCGTTCCATCAACGGCATTGCACAATGATGACCAGCCCGAACCGCAATCCCATGATGATCTAAGACTGTGCCAATATCATGTGGGTGAATATTATCGAGCACAAAAGAAATGACTGGCGCTTTATTTTTAGCTGTGCCAATGATTTTAATCCCCTCGATTGATAATAGTTTTTTAGTGGCGTACGTTAACAATTGTTGTTCATAATTTCGTATTCGAGAAAATCCTACCGCATTTAAATAATCGATGGCAGCCCCTAATCCTACTGCACCAGCAATATTCGGCGTACCCGCTTCAAATTTATAAGGCAAGTCGTTATAGGTTGAGTGTGTAAATGTCACCGTGCGAATCATTTCACCACCCCCTTGATAGGGAGGCATCTCATTTAACAGATTTTCTTTTGCATATAACACGCCAATACCCGTAGGGCCATACAATTTATGCCCTGAAAAAACATAGAAATCACAGTCTAATTCTTGCACATCGATTTTTTCATGAGGAACTGCTTGAGCACCATCTATTAAAACAGGAATTCCAAAATGATGTGCCATACTAATCATTTTTTTAATAGGATTCACAGTGCCAATCGCATTGGATACATGTGTGATGGCTATTAATTTTGTACGTGAATTCATTAATTTTCCAAAGACATTTAGATCGAGTTCGCCATTCTCATGAACAGGAATAATCTTTAAAGAAGCACCTTTTTGTTCACACAATAATTGCCAAGGGACAATATTCGCATGATGCTCTAACGAACTAATGATAATTTCATCACCTTGCGAAATTTTCAGCCGACCAAAACTCGTAGCCACTAAATTAATGGCCTCAGTAGAGCCTCGTACAAAAACAATCTCTTTAGAACTTTTAGCATTAATTAAACACCGTATTTTTTCACGGGCGTCTTCATAAGCTTGAGTCGCTTGATCACTCAACGTATGGATACCACGATGAACATTGGCATTAATCGTTTCATAAAATTCTTTTTCTGCAAGAATAACAGAACGTGGTTTTTGAGTAGTGGCTGCATTGTCGAGGTAAACGAGCGGACATCCATGAACTTTTTGTTGAAGCAGAGGAAAATCAGCTCGAATGGCTTCCACATCGAAAGAATTTTGAATCTCTTTATCAATTTCTGCAACAACTGAGCTCATTAACACTGCCCTCCATTTATTTTAACTAATTTTGCCTCGAGAGAAGGCATTATTAATTCTTGAATCTCTGGCGAAAGCGTTTCGATTTGATCATGAATAAAAGCTCGTAACAACAATGCTTTGGCCTGATCAAGCCTAATTCCTCTCGATTGTAAATAAAAAAGTTGCTCGTCATCAATCTGACCCACACTCGCTCCATGACTACATTTTACATCATCTGTGTATATTTCTAATTCCGGAAGGGTATTGATTTCGGCATTCGAGGATAACAGTAAATTGCGACTTTGCTGATGCGCTATAGCCTGTTGACCCGTCGATTGAACAACGACTTTTCCATTGTATTTTGCGCGGGCTTTATCATGTGCAATGGCCTTAAACTGTTGGTTACTCGTACAACTTCGCGCGACATGATTCATGGTAACCTGGTAATCACACAGTTGAGCGTCATGCACAATACTCAATCCCTGACATGAAGAATGCGCTTGTTCACCGTTCAGATTAATCTGCCATGTTTGACGGTGTGATTTTGCGCCTAGGGAAAAATGGATACTACGATAATTTGAATAAGCGGATTGCTCGACAATAATGTCACTATTATTTATATTTGCAAGATCTGCATTTTGATTATGAATATGATGACAATGAGCGTGCTCCCTAAGTTCGATCTGAGTGACGCTCTGATACTCTGAGGGTGCTTCAGAGTCTCTATCAAATAACTCCAGAAGAGGGAATCGACTGCCTTTTCCACCAATAATAAGATTACGAAAAACATTCACATTGCTAGCAGAATTATTATTTTGATGGTGTATCACTATAGGTTTATCGACAATCACACCATCAGAAATCATGATAAAAAATCCATTCTCACAACTGTCACTGGGATATTGAGAAAACGCTTTTTTAATATATTCTGGATGAGAGGCAATTCCGGACTTCAAATCGCATACAATAATTCCTTCACCTTCTGTATTTTGCCAATTCATATTCTCACTCCACTACGCCGCTTCTTCGACTAACCAACCATACCCTTTTTCTTCTAGCTCTAATGCGAGCTCTTTACCGCCTGATTTTATGATACGACCATTGGCCAAAACATGTACAAAATCAGGGACAATAAAATCTAGCAATCGCTGGTAGTGCGTTACAACAATACATGATCGCGATGGGTCTCTCAAACTATTCACGCCTTTAGCGACGGCTTGTAATGCATCGATATCCAATCCAGAATCCGTTTCGTCTAAGATTGCTAATTTTGGTTCTAAAACCATCATTTGCAATACTTCGTTTCGCTTTTTTTCACCGCCCGAAAATCCATGATTCACTGCGCGTTGTAAAAAGGCTTCATCCATACCCAAATTTTGTAATTTCGACTTTACTAACTGCATAAAATCGATAGCATCGTACTCAGATTGTCCTCGTGCACGTCGTATACTATTCAAAGCGCTTTTCAAAAAATATAAATTGTTGACACCTGGTAACTCGACAGGATATTGAAAAGCCAAAAATAACCCTTGTATTGCACGCTCTTCGGGTGACAACGAAAGTAAGTCTGAATTTTCGAATTGAACAGTCCCTGCAGTAACTTCATAATCATCGCGCCCTGCTAATACACTGGCCAGTGTACTTTTTCCAGAACCATTAGGCCCCATAATCGCGTGTATTTCACCAGGTTTTATTTCAAGATTAATACCTTGCAAAATACTGGACTTACCTTTAATACCCACCTGTAAATTTTCAATTTTCAGCATGTTCATTCTCTCACTTCAATATTCAATATTCTCATATCAACCCACCGCACCTTCTAAACTAACTTCCATCAGTTTTTGCGCTTCGACTGCAAATTCGAGCGGTAACTCATTAAACACTTGTTTACAAAAACCATTCACAATTAAGGATATGGCATCTTCTTCACGTAATCCGCGTTGCTGACAGTAAAAAAGCTGGTCTTCTCCGATTCGTGAAGTCGACGCTTCATGCTCAATTTTTGCAGTACAATTTTTGACTTCAATATTGGGAAAAGTATGAGCACCACAATTTTCACCAATTAATAAAGAATCACACTGAGTATAATTTCGAGCATTTTGAGCCGTCGGTGCAACTCTGACTAACCCTCGGTAAGCATTTTGACCACATCCTGCAGAAATACCTTTAGAAATAATCGTGCTTTTCGTATTTTTGCCTAAGTGAATCATTTTCGTTCCCGTGTCCGCTTGTTGATAATGATTTGTCAGTGCAACAGAATAAAACTCACCAACAGAATC
>CAYUMZ010000083.1:0-7734 GCA_964446105.1 uncultured Gammaproteobacteria bacterium
CAGGGCAAGTTTAGAGGCTTTAGAGAAGCCGGGGTTAATCGCTTATCAATAGGCATCCAAAGTTTTGATGATCGGCATTTGAAGCGATTGGGGCGTATTCACGACAGTGCCGGAGCTCATCGAGCCATTGATTCAGCTCGAGAAGCGGGTTTTGATAATTTCAATGTTGATCTGATGTTTGGATTACCCGAGCAAAATAAAGATGAGGCGTTATTAGATATTGAATTAGCCATTCAACATGAACCAACTCATTTGTCGTGGTATCAGTTGACCATTGAACCTAACACCCAGTTTCATCATCGCCCACCTCAATTACCTGTTGACGAAGCAATTTGGACTATGCAAGAGTTGGGTCAGGTGCTTTTAGCAGAAAAGGGTTTCGAACAGTATGAAATTTCTGCGTATAGCCAACGAGGTTTTCAGTGTGAACACAACCGAAATTATTGGGAATTCGGAGACTATTTGGGCATCGGTGCTGGAGCTCACGCTAAAATTTCTGAGGATAGTGGATGTGTTAAACGATTTTGGAAAACGCGACATCCAAAAGCCTATTTAGATCCGAGTGTTAATTTTATTCAAGGTCAAAAAATATTGAATAAAGACGATTTAATTCTGGAGTTTATGTTAAATGCCTTGCGGTTACATAAGGCTATAGATTTGAAATTATTTGGCGAAAGAACAGGATTTTTCCTAAGTGATATCGAACAAAATCTAAAAAAAGCTGAAGAAAAAGGACTTTTAAAAATGATGGGTACAACAATAGAAGCGACAGCACTTGGGAAACAACATCTGAATGAATTGTTGTTGATATTTAGCTGACTGTGAATGTCCGACTAGAAATTTTGTGGGAAGAATTATTTTGGCAAGTTACATTTTAATTCATGGTGCGTGGCACGGAAGCTGGTGTTGGGAAAAAATTTCAAATTTATTATCAAGTCAAGGCCATCAAGTTTTCTCGCCCGATTTGCCGGGGCACGGCAATGATCATATGCCTCATTCAGAGATAAAATTTCAAGATTATTGTGATTGTGTCATAAATGCTGTTGCACGGTGTGACGAAAATCCTATTCTCGTCGGGCATAGTTTTGCCGGAATCATCATGACTCAACTTGCGGCAAATTTTCCAGGGAAATTTAAAAAATTAATTTATATAGCCGCATATGTTCCATTATCGGGTGATTCGCTATTAAGCATTTCAAAAAAATTTGTTGTGGCGGGTTTGTCGACTGAGATCCTAATAGATAAAAAGCAAGGTCAAATCATTTTGAAAACAGATAAGCTTTCTGAATTATTGTATCATTGTGCAACGGTTGATGATCAGAACTGGGCTAAGAAAAAAATCAATTCTGAACCTTTAGCTCCGTTAGCAACGGCTGTACATTATACAGATTTTAGTTATTCTGATATTGATAGTCTTTATATTTTTTGTGAGCATGATAGGGCTATTACGATGCCTGATCAGCAATGGATGTCAGAAAGAACGCAAGGTAAAACCGCGACTCTTCCTTCAGATCATTCGCCGTTTTTGGGAATGCCTGAAAAATTGGCTTTATTGTTGGTGTAAGATATTGCTTGAGGGAACTGATTATGAAAAGTTATAAAATTATGCCTAGTGTACTCTCGGGGAGCATTAATGCATCACCCTCAAAGTCTCAAACCATGAGAGCCATTTTATTTGCAAGTATGGCTGATGGAAAAAGTATCATTCGCAATGTATTGGCATCGCCTGATGTGGATGCCATGATTGAAGCGTGTAAAAAATTAGGTGCAGAAATAATCAGTTTAGAGTCAGTTTTGGAAATTCGTGGCGTATCCGGAAAGCCTAAAATTCCGGATGATATTATTAATGCGGGTAATTCTGGTCAGGTGCTACGTTTTGTGGGCGCTATTGCCGCTTTAACATCAGGATATACGGTAATAACCGGAGATCATTCAGTTCGATACAATCGCCCCGTTAAACCATTAATGGAGGGTTTAGTTCATTTAGGTGCGGAGTGTTTTAGTACAAAAAATGACGATCATGCCCCTATTATTATAAAAGGTCCAATTTCTGCGGGGGCGACATATTTGGATGGTTCTGATTCTCAACCTGTTTCAGCACTATTAATAGCTGCCGTTTTTTTGTCGGGAACCACTGAAATCAATGTCAAAAATCCCGGTGAAAAACCTTGGGTGAATTTAACACTGAGTTGGCTTGATCGTTTTGCCATTGAGTATACAAATTATAATTTTGAACGGTTATCCGTAAATGGCAATCCAAAAATTTCTGGATTTGAGTATACTGTGCCAGGAGACTTTAGTTCTGTAGCCTATCCATTAGTTGCTGCATTGATCACGAATTCGGAAATTACCATTAATAATGTTGATATGCATGATGCTCAAGGTGATAAAAAAATTATTGATGCGCTGCGGAAAATGGGTGCAGAAATTGATATTGAAGAAAATAAAATTATTGTAAAATCTAGTAAGAGGCTTCGAGGATGTGAGCTTGAAGTCAATGACATTATTGATGCTGTTACTATATTAGCGGTGGTGGGTTGTTATGCAGAAGGAACCACAAAATTGACAAACGCCTCTATCGCTCGTAAAAAAGAGAGTGATCGATTATCTACAATTGCCAGCGAATTAAAAAAAATGGGAGGGGACATTACGGAAACCAATGACGGTCTAATTGTGAAAGGAAGTAAATTAGTTGGAGCATCTTGTGTTTCTCATTGGGATCATCGAATTGCAATGTCCTGTGCTGTTGCAGCCTTAGGTGCTGATGGTGAAACTATTATCTCAGATGTTAATTGTGTCAATAAAAGTTATCCTGAGTTTTTAGGTCACATGAATGCATTGGGTTGTGATATAAGGGATTTTTCATGAATATCGTATTGTGTGGATATCAAGGTTGCGGAAAAACGACTGTAGCCGAAGCTTTTTCAAAGCAATACGCAATTTCTTTTATTGATACAGATAAGCTAATTTGTGATGAAATTTATTCACAAAAGAAGGCTCATTATACCATTAGAGAAATTTATCAACTGCTAGGGGAGCAAAAATTTAGGGAGCTAGAGTCTGAAACTGTTTTGTCAATTCGAGGGGATGGTAACACGATTATTGCTACAGGAGGCGGGGTTTTAATGAATTCAGATTCAGTAGAGCATTTGAAATCAATAGCAAAAATACTTTACTTAAAAGTTGATTCGTCTATTTTATACGATCGCATGCTACAGCAACAGACTCGGCCGAGCTTTCTGCGAGAAAACTCCATTCGAGAAGATTTTGATCATTATATTGAGAGCAGAAAACATCTTTATGAGTCGTGTGCCGATTTTGTGTTAGATGCTTCGAATTTGTCGATTTTTCAATGTGTTGAAATAATTAGTCAATATAGGTGTGAAAATGGCCAGTAATTCTTTTGGTAATATTTTCAGAATAACGACGTGGGGCGAGTCTCATGGTAAGGCAGTGGGTGTGGTGATCGATGGTTGTCCTGCAGGTGTCGATATAGAAGAATCTGATATCAACGCTGCTTTGGCACGCCGAGCTCCAGGAAATAATGCGTACACATCACCTCGTAAAGAAGCTGATAATGCTGAAATTTATTCCGGAGTTTTTGAAGGTAAAACGACTGGAACACCCATTTCAATTATTATTAAAAACAAAGATGCGGATTCAAGTAAATATGAGCCCATTAAACATTTAATGCGCCCAGGTCATGCGAATTATACTTACATAGAGAAATATGGTTGTTTCGATTATCGAGGCGGTGGAAGAGCTTCTGCTCGTGAGACAGCTTGTCGAGTGGCTGCGGGTGCGGTTGCCACTAAAATATTACAACAACATAATATACAAGTGTGCTCATACATGAAAACCATCGGAGACGTTGAGATGTCACTCAACACGCACAATGTTGATGACTTGAAACGTGACATCAATAATAGTCCGATTTTTTGTCCTGATACACAGGCTGAAAAAAATATGATCACTGCAATAGATATTGCAAAAAATGCCGGAGATTCTCTCGGTGGAATTGTTGAGTTTGTGGTTTTTGATATGCCGGTTGGTTTGGGTGATCCTATTTATGAAAAACTTGAGGCTAATTTGGCTAAAGCGATGATGTCATTACCCGCGAGCAAAGGTTTTGAATTGGGAGAGGGGTTTCATTCAGCACAAATGAAAGGATCTGAACATAATGATGAATTTTCGGCAGGTGAAACGATTACTCACACCAATCATGCGGGTGGAACCTTGGCAGGAATTTCTACAGGTATGCCTTTAGTAGGAAGAGTAGCCTTTAAGCCGACCTCTAGTATTAAAAAACCTCAAAATACCATTGATGCTCAAGGTGTTGTACAAAAATTTGTACTACCTGAAGGCTCTAGACACGATCCCTGTGTGGCTATTCGAGCCGTGCCGATTGTCGAGGCCATGTGCGCATTAGTATTAATCGATGCGCTATTAATGAACAAAGGTAGCAGAATATAATATGTCTACATTTGTTCAAGCGCCGCATATCGACAATGATTTATTAAATAATCAATCTTTAATCGATTATTGTTTGAATCATTCAAAACAACTTGCCATTATCACAGATGATAACGTACAGCCATTGTATGGTTTGAAACTTGTTGAATTGTTTAAAAAAAATGATGTTCAAGTCCCTCTTATTTCTATCCCTGCTGGCGAATCGTCAAAAACACGTGATATGGCAGCGTTTATTCAAGATCAACTATTTGAATTGGGTTTCGGACGAGATTCTTGCATTATTGCTTTAGGGGGCGGTGTTATTACTGATTTAGCGGGCTATGTTGCAGCGACCTATTGTAGAGGTATCCCCGTAATTTATTTGCCTACAACATTATTGGCAATGGTAGATGCGTCGCTCGGTGGAAAAACTGGTGTCAATACCCTTTATGGTAAGAATTTAGTAGGCGTTTTTTCGCAACCAAAAGCGGTATTTTCCGATGTTTTAACATTAAAAACTTTACCTGAATCGGAATATATTAGTGCGTTTTCTGAGATCATTAAGCACGCCTTAATTTTCGATAAAGAGTTTTTCAATTTTTTATGGAACAATGCCGAAAAATTACAAGGTAGAGATTCACTCATTCTTAAACAAATGGTAGGGGAAAGTTGTAGGATAAAATCCGAAATTGTTAATCAAGATATTATGGAATCAGGTCTTCGTGCTATATGTAATTATGGCCATACTATTGGACATGCCTTGGAGCTAGTGACGAATTATTCGATAGGCCATGGTGTTGCTGTAGCTATAGGGATATTAGTTGAATCGTATATGTCAGTCTTAATAGGATTTTTGAGTGAGGAGGAATTCACAAAAATAAAAAATATACTATTGCGATTCAATATTCCTCTCAAAATAAGTAGCTCCATCGATGTAAATGAAATAAAAAAATCGCTTACATTAGATAAAAAGTCTCGCGATAAAACTCCTATGTTTATCTTGTTACAATGTATTGGTAAAACGGTTATCCATGATGCTCAGTATACGATTCGGGTTGATGACACTATATTGGATAAGGGTTTAGACTACTTTATGCAAGAATGTGTGGGGTGTTAGATGCTGGTGGCTGTGATATCTGAAAAAAATACCGATGATGTTGTACGAAGGGTCAATGAAATAAGTCCAGATTGTGACATTATAGAAGTGGGCTTCGATAAATTTTCTTGTATTGAGGCGAATGATATTAAAATCATGCGGGATAAAATTAATCGCCCTGTTATTTTCACCTTACGTCCTCAACATCAAGGCGGGTCTTATTTTAATACCGAAGAGCAACGATTAGAGGAATTAATGCTGTTGGGGATGGCAAATCCTGATTACTTAGATATTGAACATACAGTTGATAAGCAGTTTATCCAAGAATTTCATTCAAAATATCCTACCATCAAAATAATACGCTCCTATCATAATTTTGAATATACTCCTGTAGATTTGAACGCGATATTATCTTCATTGCTGCTTCCTGATTGTTTTGTGTACAAGATCGTTACAATGGCCACGTCAAGTATCGATGTTTTACGAATGTTGCATTTTGTTATGGGCTCATCGCAATCTAATAGAGTTATTGCCCATTGTATGGGTGAGGTTGGGGTTCCATCGAGAATTATAGCCCCTATTTTGGGTGGTTATTTTCAGTATACGAGTTCGAATGACTCTGAATCGCCCGCTCCGGGAATTCTGTCGTTGCAAACTTGTGTTGATATCTATAGAGCCAAGGAAAACAATCCTACCACAAAAATATACGCTGTTTTAGGTGATCCAATCGCTCAAAGTCAAGGGCATCTATTTCATAACGACTATTTTCGAAAAAACCGTATAAATGCAGTCTATGTTAAATTTAAAATAAAAAAAGACGAACTTTCTGATTTTTTTAAAAATATTAAAGGGCTGCCATTTTTTGGTTTTAGTATTACTATGCCGTTGAAACAAGATGTTATTCAGTATATTAACACGATAGACAGCTCATCAGAAATGATCGGTGCCATTAATACTCTCAAAATAGAAGACTCGACTATTTTTGGTTTGAACACTGATGGAATAGGTGCATTAGATTCCGTAGAAAAAGTCAAACAGATATCAGGGAAAAAAGTTTTGATTCTGGGGGCGGGAGGTTCAGCACGAGCTATTGCTTTTGAAGCCAAAATGCGCGGAGCAGCCTCGATAAGTATTATCAATAGGACCTTGGCACATTGTGAAGATCTCGTAAATAAATTGCCTTGCGAGGTGTATGATTTTCATTCTGCAGAGAATATTACTCTACACTCTTTCGATTTTGTGTTTAACACACTCCCGTTTTCTGTAGAATTTAATAATGTATTAGCCGCTAAAATTAGCTCACTGTTGAACGACCAAACGGTTGTGATGGACATCAATTATCATTCTCAGCAGAGTCAGCTTATTACTCTTGCCTACCAATGCGGATCTCGTGTTGTCAGTGGTTACGAGATGTTTGTAGAGCAAGCCTTGAGCCAGCAACAGTATTGGCACTCAGAGATAGGGGGGGATTTAGGATAATAACGGGTACTTGAAATTACAAATTTTATGATTATAGTGGTGGTCTTAGTTTACGGTAGAAGGCACTTGTTTTTAGGCTATTTCTTAGCCAGGCAGAATAGGACGGCATTACTTAAACTAAAAGCCTTTTGTGTTGATCAAATCGATAATACAAAATGTTAATAATCTTTTATATTGTGAGGTTTTTATGTTCAAAAATAAAATGTTATCTGCGTTTAAATTAGCTTTTCCTGTCGCTCTGATTTCCCTTGCTGGTTGTGCTACGGTGTTTACAGGCACTACTCAGAGTGTTCACATTCAGGCTGTTGAAAGTATGTCTCATAATGTTATTCCAGGGGCACGTTGCACCGTAATTGATGGTCAAGGTGCAGAAATATCTGTGGATGGTAACCCAGGCAGTGTTATTCTAACCAAAGGCAAAGGCGCATTAAATGTGCGTTGTGTAAAACCAGGTTATGTTCAAAAACAAGTGGGTGTTGGTCAAAGCTTCAATGCGTGGACTATTGTGAATGTGCTATTCTGGCCTGGAATTCTAGTCGATGCAGCGACTGGTGCGATTCAGAAATATCCATCACATATCACTGTGTTAATGGGACCTGCACATCGTAAACATTAATGAAGCACGCTCTGCGCAAAATTAACAGTTTTGTGGATGATGTGTAGAGAAATTAAAAAGGCGCCTTAAAAGTTTTATGGCGCCTTTTTTA
>CAYUMZ010000084.1:0-7690 GCA_964446105.1 uncultured Gammaproteobacteria bacterium
TGTTGAGCAACATCTTGCTGCGCTCGACCTTCCAAGGATTCAGAGAGTTATCGATAAACTACTGGTCAATGCCCAAGAAAGCGATGTATTACCATTAGTCAGTTATCTATTAAATTCCAATTATTTAACTGAAGGAAAGCTACTATTTCGCCGTTATGTTAAAACGCCAACGCAAGTTCACGATTTAAGTAAAAAGGTAATGGATCGTTATTGGAAAAAGCTTTCACTTCTTTTGGGTCGGGATGGTGAATCCACCATGGATTTTATTCGTTCTTCTTATCATAAGATTGCTCAATTAAAAAAGGCCCTTGAGAGGAATGATGATCAAGAGGCAATACGCTTACAGAGCGAGATAGTTCAAGATATGCGACGTCATCTAGATATTGGCTTTAAGGGATATTGCGCCATCGCGTTTCCAAACGCGGCGGACAAATATGTTTATTTCCCAATGGTACCTACTACTGAAGCGGGAGCTCCTGCAGAACGGCTGCAATATTTATTGAGGAATTATGGTTTTGCACAATTCCAAAGAGATCAGCCAGATATGTTCGCGTTTCTGCTCAGTATTCAGCCTGCGGTCTCTCGTGGATATAGTTGGCTCGAAACTCTGTACCCAATGAACAATGAGATCAAACATCAAAGTAATATTGCCATTGATAAAGTATCGAGTGATTTTGTGGAAGATCTGGTCAATGGCGTGACGACAATTCTTCTAAAATTATCGAACCCACTGGTAGCACTACCTGAATTAGATCAATATAAGCCTTCCGAATTTGTTGATCTAAGGCAGTTGGAAGATGAATTATCTCATCGAGTGACAAAACATCATTAAGGAGGATCATGAAAAAATTCATTGATCGATTGATTGTAACAACACCAGAGACGATTAAGTCTCTGATTGAGAATGGAATCTTTCCCGCCGAATTATCTGATTATGTTTCGCCAAGAAATATAAGACTAATTAATTTTCAATTACAACAAGCTTTCGAAAGTCACACAACTAAAGATCAAACATTTTTAATCGAAGTCTCTCTTGAGTTAGATCCGCATGATGCAGTGTCCGAAATTCTTGAGCAAGCCAGTTCTAGTTGTGTTAGCAAGATAGATCCTAGAAATATTCGTGTAATTTATACCTTTTCTGAAAAAGGACAAAGAATTATTAATTCTAATATGGGTAAACAGTTGAAAGTACCAATAGTTGTGGATCCGGGTAAGTTCTATTTACATAGTATGGTAAAAGATATCAGCCAGCAACCTGCACAAGTATCAAGTAAACAAGTGAAACGAGATAACTCGGGAGATCTAACAAAAGAAACAGATAGAGAATTTGGAAGTTATGCCGATATCTCAAAAAAACTTAAACCCGAAACTGCTCATAATAATAGAGGTGCTACTCAGAACCCACCGCAACCAGATTTGCACTCAAATGACCTTTTGCTAAGACTATCGAATAAAGAGGAGCATAAATCCTTTTTACGATCTGCTTTCGCTCGAGCTAAGTCTTCGATTCTCATTACAAGCTATTCAATAGAAACACAATGTTTTGAACGTTTAGATCTTTATAGCCTCATTATTCAAGCAAGAAAACGTGGTATTAAAATTTATATCTATTTTTCGGATAGAAAAGCTATTGAAGAGGAAGTGTTTGAATTTCTTAATCATTATGGTGTTAATGTCGACCAAATGATCACACATAGTAAGATTCTTGTTGTTGATGAATCAATCGTTGCTGTCGGTTCTTTTAATTGGTTATCGGGTGTTTCTGAAGCCTATCCTGAGGCATGTGACGGCACCATTGTATTTCAGAATCATCAAAATTGCCGCTTATATAAAGATGATATTTGGACTCATATTGTACGATATCGAAATATTCAATTCGGAAATGACGCTCAAACAAATAAATTCAATAGAGATGAAGATAATTTCATGGCGGTTGAATATTCCGTAATAGATGATTCGTGTATAACCTATTTACCCACACTCATTCAGCAACGAAACTATCTTATTGAGGCGCTCAATGATGCTGCGGAAAGTATCATAATTTGTTCTCCATTTATATCTATACAGGGAGAATTTATTAACGATTTTAATCATCGAACATTAGCCGAGCTGTCACGTCGAGAAGTTCATGTGATTTTTGTCTGTGATGCTAATTGTAAAGGTATTGATGAGTTTATCGATTTTCTTAATAGGTTGGATTCGCCCTATGTGCATTTAGTCTTAACAGCTAATTTCCATCTTAAAACCATTATTGTAGATGATAAAGAAATGTGCGAGGGATCATTTAACTGGTTGTCAGCAGTTAGAGATGAAGAAAGCGAATATCATAATCATGAGGCTGTAGTCGTGGTAACAGGTGATAAGGCTCTACCGCTTGTTGAGCATTTTCACAATTCTCCTGTGGGTCAAGCAATACAATCCTACTTTGCTCAGCTTTCCAGTGATGATGAGATGCAAAATGCTGAGGTAGAAGAGTATGAAGAGGAGGGTAGCTCAAGTCATTATTCATACTAGTTATGCAAGCATCTTTATTTTATCTTTCTGTTGCAATCTGTCTCTATTTGCCTCTGTACATCACCTCCTGAGTACGCAATATACAAACTAATCCAACGAGTATATCTTGATCTGGTAGTTGAGGATTGTCACACCTAATTTTGCATAATGATCTGACAAGTACCCCAATATAGGGTACAAAATAATTGTTAAGCTCGATACGACTAAGTAAAGCTTGTCGAGCGATTTATGTAAATGATATTTCAGGCACTATACAGTTTGTTGAAATAATTGAGGTGAATAAGTATGGCTACTAAATTAAATGTTAATGCTAGAGTATTGAAAAAGCTAGAAGCTATTTCAGGTAAAAAATTAACATTAGGAAATCTTCTGAATTCAATTCGACTGAGTGACGGATTGACCCAAGTTGAATTTTCGGAAAAGCTTGGTGTTTCTAAACAATATATATGTGATTTAGAACACGGAAGGCGTTTTGTCAGTCCTAAATCAGCAGCCGACTATGCTCACAAATTAGGTTATGGTGAAGCTCAATTTGTTCGACTATGTTTACAAGATCTAGTTAATCGCGATGGCATTCCGTTATATGTAAATGTTCAGGCTGCGTAGTTAGCATCAGATTAACGACTATAGAACAAAAAAAGCGTATGCGACGTATTAATATCTTACTTATTTACTTCAGAGGGGTTTTATGCGTACGAAATTAACTTTAAGTATTGACCCTATGCTAATCAAGCAGGCAAAGTTGTATGCTAAAGAACGTGGAAAAACAGTTTCTCAGATTGTAAGTGATTATTTTTCGCTGCTGAATCTAAATGATGAACTAAGGGAAGCTTTCTTACCTCCATTAACACGATCTTTACGTGGTATAATGAAAAATTTAGATATCGCTGAGAAGGGTTACAAAAAATATCTGGAAGATAAATTTTTATGATTATCTTGTTTTATCAAGGTAATTTATTAGACAGCGCTCTTACATAAAGTTTTTTATGGCATTATCTCAAATTCAAGTTTCATAACAACTATATAATATGAGTACAAAGTTTGGTTATTTGGTTAAGTGCGTGCTAATTACATCCTGAGCTCTCCTCCGCCATCCGTATGTTCTGGAGGTTGATTGGCTTCTTGATAACCTATTAATTGTTGCAGTTCACCTGGATAAAGAAATTCGAATAAAGTTGGTACTTTATGATCCAGGTAATATTTGTTTAAGAACTGTTCGATGAATCTAGAGAACCCACTATCTGGTCCTAATGTTGGAGTTGTGAAAGTTCTTGCTATCGAAGCTGCTAGTCTTCCTACATCTGTTTGCTGAGCTTGTACAATATCTAGAAATCTATTTTCAGCAAGTGGCCATGCATTAGGTGTTACAGGATGAGTCTCAAAATAAGATTGATCACTTAAAATTTTACGCAATCTATCTTGATCATGTGTTCTCATTGTTTCGGATAGTCGCCCAACTGCATTTAAGACTGTATCACCATTTACACACCCTATCTGCACACCTTGAAAAGAAATCGTAAATGCTACTTCTGGCTTGTATGTATGGCGTGTGATATCACGGTAGTGACTGATTTGTAAAACTTGTCCGAAATGTGGATTAGTAACGTTTACGATATTTGGAGAAGTCAGTAATAAGAAAATATGACGTTGAATGTGCGGTGAAAAATCTTCTCTGCCTTGAAAATATCGTTCGACATCATTCTTGGCTCCAGGAGAATCATAGCAAATTGCATAATGTTGACTACTAAATTCAATTGATGAAACTCCTGCACAATAACTTGAAATATATCCTCCTAGAGAGAAACCCGCATGTACAATACGAGTTGGAGGTTCACCGAATTTACGAATATATTCTGCGATAGCACGTTGGGTAAATTGCTTAGCTTGGTCGAATAATGGCGTTGGAGTTTGTTGTAATGTCATAAGCAATGCGGCAGCAAGGTTGCCATTTTCATTAAATTGGAGACCTCGATGAGAAATGATCAACTGCTTAGTGTTTCTATTGAAAAAAGCGCATCCCCCATATCCAGTTTCTCCGTGATATGCATGAGGGAAAATATCATTTGGCTGAGTTGATCCTTCAAATGCTTGCCAGCCGCTTTCAGTTAATATTCTGATGATGCCGTTAGTGATTTTTCTTTCTTTCTCTGACATGAAGTCGATTGTAACGTCGAGTTGGCGGGTCATATAGTAAATACAATTTAGAAAGGTTAGATCAGGAATGCCAAGTCGTCTGCGAGATTCTTCAATATTGCCTTCTTGAGCTTGTTGCATAATTTATACTCCATTAAAGATTAATCCGCATAATATGCAAAATCCAATTTTATGTCAATCGGTAAGAAATTTTTTAGGATACACTTGGTCGCAATGAAAAATGATCGAATCTAACATGAATGTCACGTCCGACATGTTTTGGAGGTGGAGAGTCAGCGCCGTGGGGTTGTATTGGGTCCATAGGAGTCTATCTCTAATAAAGTATACCTAAATATACAGGTGTATACCTAAAATCAAGTATACCCCAGTATACATAGGTATACTTAGGTATAAATTGGTATGAATGATGTCTCCATGAAGTAATAATCTCTGACTTAACAAGCGGCTGAGGATGCAAGTTTAGTCAATGCCATTATCCTAATTTGGTCAGCTGCAATGACCAAATTTCAAAAAACGGCTGTGTTGTTATATTCGTAGGGGTTTCTGCGTAATAGAGTTTGAAGGCAAAAGGGTAGGAGAAGATTATTATCTTCCTAATTGACAAAATTCGCAAAAATGGCTGATGTCATTCCTGCGAAGGCAGCCTACCTATGCTAGAATTCTCAGAAGTGACTTGAGCTATTTCTACGAAGCCGGCCAAGAAGATGCAAATAAAGGAAAAAATAGCGTAAGAGCTAGATTTGAAAGACAACGAAGCGCATCGCCTCCAAAAGAAGAGAAAGATGCTGGAAGTAGTAAAGATGAAGAAAAGCATGATAAGTCTAGGTCAGGTTATAAGGGTTATTAGTACACTTGTATTAATTGTTTTTTACTTGAGGAGGTTGTGATGAATAGAGAATATGAAAACATTGATCGCTCCGGCTTTACTTCGGCTCTCAATGCTTTGACTTCTCAGAATATTATCATTGCAATTCAAAAAGTTGCGAATGAAATCTATAACGCTAATATTAGCATTGGTTATTCAAAATTAAAGGGGCGTGAATATACGATTTATTTTCTTATTCATACGCAAGATGATATCACTGTTCAATCTAAAACTGATTTTACGGCTAAGTTGTCTAGTTTGCTTTTATACGATGATGTGACAGTTTATACTGAAAATTCAATTTCACAAGCCTCGTTGAATTCAAATTATTCTCCATTCACACTCGTGTCTTCTGAAAATAGTGAATCAGTACGCAAATTTATCAGTGATTATAGACATTATCTTGGTGACCATAGGTCAAAATCTAATTCACCAGCATATGATGATTTTATTGAGCTTTTAAGAGAATCTGATACAGATCTACAAGAAAATTTGTTACGTCGACTTACTCAAGATTGTGAAGATTTGGGCTTTGAACTCGATTTTCATTCAAAAAGACAGAAAATGGAAAATAAATGACTTGCGACATGGAGTTCGGCCGGAATAGGGATTGGAAGATATGTAGGAATAAGAAGAAAAATTATGGTATCAGTAGATCATCTACAACTTCCATATGGATCTCTGGAAGTTCACGAGTTTGATCTTTGCATTCACGTATACCGACGATGGCTTGGCGTACTTCAGAAGGAAGTTCATTTGAAATTTCTGCGTCGCCTGGCCATGAGTTATCGCGGGTAGCTTTATCAGGCCAACGAGAATAAGCTAGCCAATATCCTTCTTGTGTTTTGTGTAAACATGATCCCAAAGCCCCACGACTTTCTACAAAATAACTCGCCACAATATGCCAGTGTTTTTTGAAATCATCTTCTTTGCCTTCGTGAATCCAGCTCTTGTAGATAACGGCAAACATGTTACTCTCCGCATTACAATTTAAAGGTATAGAGGAAATTAGTGTAACCCCCTTTATATGTCAAGTTTTTAATAAGCGGAATTGAATATAAATCGCTCAAATTAATATACTTTTAACATACCGGTAAATTGTAAAATTTTGAATTTGTACTAAACTGTAAGTAAAGGATTTTTACGGTGTTTTTAAGCTGAAGGAATGGTTAATAGAGTAACTTATTTATAGATGGTGGGTATTGCTATGCGTAAATTAATCTTGTTAGGAATTAGTGTATTAATGATTGTTTTAGTGACAGGCTGTGCGGCTGGTATAGGCACATATGATAGCGGAGTAAGTGCGGGCGTACAAGTTGGATACTAGAGGAGACTCCGCCTCTTTGATCATTTATACCTGTTAATTACTTGTCTATTTGCACTCGAGGATCAATTGAGAGACTTTCGGGATTGGCAATGTAATTTTCTTTTTCAAAACGAGATGATTTTTTAATCATCCTTTCAATTTTCATTGCAAATGATTTATCTCCGTTGATTTTCCAGCATTGTGCAATCCTTAAAGGCTTGAAGCTGCGTGTGTATTTACATCTACCGGTTCCATCAAGATGCGATTGATAACGTTTGTTAATGTCGTTGGTGTAACCCGTATAGTAGGTGTCGTTATCACAATGTAGAATGTACACCCAGTAGCATTGATCGGTCATTCATTTTATCCACTTATATTCTAAGTTTCTTTTGAATAACGTGCTTCAATAGCAGCAATATTATTAGCAAGAATTTCAGCGGTGTGAGGAGAAGAAAATAACGCAAGGAGTTTTCCTTCTGGATTGACTAATAATAGCGTGCCGCTATGATCGATTTGATAAGACATGGGATCATCGGTGTTAGGTTTCTGAACTTTCATGTAGAGAACGTTCAGTGCCGCGGTGAGTTTTTTGATCTCTTCTTGAGAGCCTGTAGCGCCTACGAAATTTTTATTGAAGCTTGAGAGATATTTTTGGATAACAGGAGGTGTGTCGCGTTCTGGGTCAACCGAGATAAAAACAATTTGCGGAAGTTGAACGTTTTTCTTTTTTTCTAATTGTTGGTAGGTATCGTTAAGAATGGCCAGTGTTGTGGGGCAAAGTTGTGGGCATTGTGTAAATCCGAAGAATAATACGCTCCAATGTCCTGTTAAATTACTGTTTGTGAAGGATT
>CAYUMZ010000085.1:0-7634 GCA_964446105.1 uncultured Gammaproteobacteria bacterium
AGGCCCCTTGAGCCCAGCAACCCGATTGAATAGCCTTTTTTATTTTTGAAATAAATGAATCGCTTTCTAGCATATGTAAGTAAGCTTCAAATAAGCCCAGCTCTTCTTCAGGCAAACTGTCTCCCATCATATCTCTAAGACGAGAAATTTCTTTTACTGTTTCGGTGAACGCATGATCTAATAATCGCTCTTCATCAGCACAATTTTCTGCCACCCGATCAGGTACTGCATCAATATCAGTTAATGGAAATACAGCAAGGGCGGTTCCAATTCCTACACCGGGAGCACTGGGTAATCCCGAATAGGTTGCTTCACGAATCATTTCTGAAGGCGTCGTTTCTTTTTCCCACAACGTTCCCATCACTTGCGCATGCGCAATAATTCCCGATAGTTGTGCACACAATGTAATTAAAAACGATTCTTCAGATTCATCAAATTGAGTTGGATTTTCCTGTTGAACGGTGAGCACACCCATTAATTCTCGACTATGAGTCAGTGGCACACCAAGAAAAGCAGAAAATTTTTCTTCACCTGATTCAGGAATATTATGAAAATTAGGATGTTCGAGTGCTCGATCTAAATTAATGGGCTCTCCTCGCTCACCCACCAATCCAACGAGTCCTTCTCCATATTTAATGCGAGATTTGAAAACGAGAGCGGGATTCAATCCTTCCGTAGCTGCAAGTATATAGTCACCTTTTTCAGGATCAACAATAAAAATACTACACGCATCGGCTGAAGTATTTTCTTTCACTAAACGTACGACAATACCTAAGGCCTCACCGATATTTTGGGTGGCATTTACCTTTTGTACTATGCGTCGTAACGCTTTGAGCATTGCACTATTTACTCCTGATTCGTTATAAACGTCTCAAATTCTTTGAGCATATCTTTATACACTTGGCGTTTAAATAAAATAATTTGTTTTGCTGGATACCAATAATCAACCCATTGCCAGGATACAAACTCTGGTTTAGGACTAATATCTAATTGAACAGCAGAATCATCGCTCACTAACCGCAACAAAAACCATCGTTGTTTTTGACCAATGCACAAAGGCTGCATGTGGTATCGACGAAAACGCTTAGGCAAATAATACCTATACCAATCTTTACTTACCGTAATTATCTTGACATCAGTCGGTTTTAATCCCACTTCTTCATATAATTCACGGTACATCGCCTCTTCGGCATTTTCATTTTCGTTTATTCCACCTTGCGGAAATTGCCATCCACCCATCCGCCCAAAGCGTTTGCCCCACAGCAGCTTACCTTCGGAATTGGATATGACGATACCAACATTAAGTCGAAAACCTTCTGCATCTATCATGAGCGCCACTCTTCCTTAATACAACTAAGTAAAAACTAGCCTCATTGTTCCATAAAGATCGGATCGAATCCAGCATTAGTATCGTGAAATTCCGATTTATATACCCTAGAGCCTCTAATCATCAAATTCACTAGTAGAATGGTTAAAACGTTCAGATTTTGCCCAGATTGGGTGGGAAAATTTTTTTTAAAACCGCAGTTTACAAATCAGTAAATGAGGATTTTACAAAAAATTTTTTACGCCCAAGATAGTCAAAAGATGGACGTTTTAACACGCGAAGTGCCAGCCCATAGATTTAGATACATGTTCTAGCATGATTGCACCTCGAATGCTCGTGCCTTTATGATTAACCCGTGGACTAATGGTCGCAATTCCAGCCTGGCCCATCGCCGATGCAAGAATATAGCCTGATACACCGCTTTTTGCAGGCATTCCAATCCGAACCATATAACTGCCTGTTTCGTTATACAAACCGCAGGTCGACATCACAGCAACAACTGTACGGGTGGTTTCCTTTGAAATCACTTGCTCACCTTTTTCATTTCGACCACCATTAGAAAGCAACATCGGCAAATGACTTGCTTGACTAGGAGTCGCTTCATACGAGCACAATGCGAAATAAGCATCTAAGTCGTGATCGACTTCACCGGGCAATACCCCACGGCTTTTCAATAAATAAGCCAGAGCACGATTACGATCTCCTGTACGACGCTCTGAAGCATACACTTTATGGTCTAAATTCAAGTGAGTTCCGAAAAGGCGTTCCATCCACCCGTCCAACCAAGCCAATTTTTGTTCTGCATTTCCAGGGATTTGTGCACTTAATGCGATCGCACCTGAATTCAACATAGGATTTGCTGGCAACGGTCCGTAAAGATCGAGACGAGAAATATTGTCAAAATCTCCACCTGACGGCTCAACTTGTGTCCATTGTAGAATTTGATCTAAACCGTATTCCTCAACCAAACCGATTAGCACAACTAATTTTGCTGTACTTTGTAAAGTCACTTTAATCTCAGCATCATCACCCGCAAACAATTGAGTACCGTCTAAAAGACGAACGGCGATGGCGGTAATATCAACTGGAACGGAAGCAAGCTCAGGAATATAATTCGCTGCGGCGCCCTCACTATTGCCTCGCGCGAGTGTAACCGCCTCTTCCATCACTGCCTGAAGCTTTTGAACGTCAATTGTAGTCATGTGTACCTCTCCCCATTAAAATCCCCCAGAGCCCCTGGGTGCTTGCACCACCCCTAGGTGCTCGCGCCACCCCTGGGTGGAGTCGCTTATCGTTCAGTCAAAATTGCTGCCCTTATAATAGCATAAACATGGCATTATGCCGAAATAAGACCCCATAATCTACAGTTACAGCGCCTTTTCAGGAAAACCTATTCAACATGGTCTATACTTACTTTGAATGAGCCAACAAGGTAGTAGGTTATGATTAATAGTCAGGAATTTAACCCTTTTAACATCTTGCCCCAGCCTTTGATGTTACATATTTTATTACACACATTTACCAAAGACGGGAAATGTTCTTTGGATGCCATATTAGATTATCAAAAAGCCGATCAAGAATTTACTGCCATATTATCTAATGAGGACAATTTAAAATATATTTTTCAGTCCATGCCAACCGAATTTAATATCGATTTATATCCGACGTTAAAAAGACGTAAAATACTGACAGAAGAAGGACGCTATCGCGCGGGATTAGCGTTATTATTTTTGAAATACCTTTATGAACATGTGAAACCTTTTCCTGATGACGAGTTTCTAATTAATCGCTATGAGGATTATCATACTTCTTTTAAATACATAAAAGAATATTTTGTTGACTACCCCATGCCTATGTTTGTTAGTGCTATTGTCGCTTTTTATATTTCAAAACGATTAATGACAATGGATACATTAGACAAAAATCTTATAAATAAAGGTGCTGAAATATATTCAATCGCCACTTTTTGCATTAAACGAGCTGATGACCTGGAACATTATTTAGCCAAAATATTTTATGCAGACATGGTCTCGCAACTTCAACGAGTGAATATGAGAATCGAGGATTACATATCAGAAGATCAGAGAATACAGCTTCCAAGTGACATCCCAGATCTAATTTCAGTGTTAGGCGGAGAACCAGCCGTTGACCTGTCGGAGTTCGACGATGAAAAGCAAACATTATTATTTGTAACGTGGCGTAAGTTGGTCATCGAAAAAACCACTAAAGCAAAAGACCTTTTCAAATTTGCTTACGAACAGAAAAAATTAATTCCATTGACAGAATTTTACTACGGCTGCTACCAGATGAACCATTTTCACAGACACATCTTAGCGTTCAATCCTCTTTTTGATCATGCTGAAAAAAAAGAAAACCTGCTATTTTTATTGGAGAAATTTTCTGTAGATTCATTAGTAACTCTGCACCAAGCGTTTCTGGTGAGACATCCTAAACCCGATTCCATATTACTCTCCACTGTATTATCGATGGATAAATCGGAATTAACGGATATAAAAACATTAATAAGCGAACTATTAACCCTACCGCAAAAAGAAAATTCTTCATGGAGAATTTGCTTCCATGAAGCCTATCGTGATGCGGTAGATGAGGGACTACTGAAATCCGTATCGCCTCGGCAGTTAAAAATGATACTGCATTATTTTATTTTAGTGAATCATTATGATCGTATTGATGCGATTCTTGAAAGAGACGCCGCTATCTTGGAATGCATTTTTCACTGTCAAAATAATCAAGTTCACGACATTGCTCTCGCTGTATTTAAGCAAATTGTTGATTTTACTCGAACTCAACTTTTTACTCAGCTGCATCATCAAGAAATTATTTTAAAAGTAATTTATCAAGATGCCAATTTCTTATCAAAGTTGAAATTACCTGCTCAATGCGATATTACTAAAATAGCCAGTGTGATAGTAGATACTTTCGTGGAGATAATCATACCACACTTGCCAACCAATGAAGATTTCAAAGTGTACGACTATATGTTTAACAACAAACCTCTGTTTCGTGAATTCACCGAGGCGGTTCATAAAAATTTCAATACCACCACTCCATAAGTATTTTTATCAACCCAATACTAGTTCCTGGATATTGCACAAACAATCTACTGCAAAGTGAAATAGCGCCTTTCGCAACGATAGTTTATGCAATATCCAGGCGTAAAAACCGCTTTACACCCCACATTAAATCTTATATAATACCATCCAATATTAACAACTTTTTAGCAAATCATGGTGTTATTCATAAAGCTGTTGGTCACTGTATTCTGCGTCTACGCCGCTGTACGTCTATTCCTATTGGCCTGGCAGGAACGCCGCCTTACCCAATCTTTGGCCCTCGTGGAAAAGCTCAAATTGGGAATCACCGGCTTTGTTGCCAATGTGGCAGATACCATCGGAATGGGCAGTTTTGCAGTGATTGTGGCCTTCGATAAATACTGGAACCTCATGAAGGACGAAGATCTGCCCGGAACACTGAATGCTCATAGTGTCTTGCCCGGCTTATGCCAGGCCCTCTTCTTTTTACAAGCGGTACCGGTTGAAATGACCACTCTCCTCTCCCTGATAGTGGCAGCCAGCATAGGTGGCTTTTTTGGTGGATTTTTCGTCTCTAAACTGGATAAAGATCGGCTGCGATACCTGATGTTTTTAGGCTATGTGGGTATTGCTGCCCTTATTATTGCCAGCAAGCTGGGCGTCCTCCCAATCGGGGGCGATTTAATGTCCCTACACGGCACTTGGCTATTAGCGGGTATCGTGGGCATGTTCCTCACCGGCATGCTCCCTGCGATTGGTGTTGGCTCCTACGCCCCTACACAAGTTATACTGTTTTTGCTTGGCATGAGCCCATTAGCCGCTTTCCCCATCATGACTGCAGCAGGTTCTATCCTCCAATCAATAGCAGCTCTCGTATTTATTTCACGTAAACAAGTTGCAATTAAACCCGCTCTCACCCTGTCTTTGATGGGCGTGCTGGGTGTGTTTGTTGCCGCCCCCATGATCACGTATATCAATTCGGATAGTTTACGTTGGCTGTTGTTAGCAGTAGTCCTGTATAACGTTCACAGACTTTGGAAATCTACCGTCCGTCGACCTGTTCCAGCATAAGGAGAAGGTGTCAGGTCTCCCGTTGGTCAAAGGGGTCAAGTCTTGACCCCTTTGACCAACGAACCCATCTCAGTTACAGTACTCTCACAGATATTACACAATCAATTACCTGCGAAGTCACTGCGGACTTATGAAAGATAGTTATTCAAATTTAAAAAAACTGACAACCATTCTCAGTGATTGCCAGTTCCATGACGGTGATACTCTCGGAAAACAACTGGGTGTTACACGTGCATCTGTTTGGAAAATGACAGAAAAACTTGGCATTTATGGTGTTCCTATCACATCTGTGAAAGGTAAAGGATATACCCTCACCGAACCCTTAGTTTTATTGGATGAAAAATCGATCAAACAAACTTTAGACCCCGCAATTTTAAAAAATGTTGATTTGACCATTTTAGAAACCGTGGATTCAACCATTAATTATTTGAAAAAACATTTTAATCAACAGAAAAAATCCATTTGCATTGCTGAACAACAGACTGAAGGAATTGGTCGACTCGGCCGAACGTGGACTTCTCCGTTTGGGCTTAATCTCTATTTTTCGTGTCGTTATCAATTTCATTGTGATGTGGCTGATTTATCGGGTTTAAGTTTAGCAATCAGTATTGCAGTCTTAAAAACCTTGCAAAAGTTTGGTGTTTCTCCCGAAATAAAATGGCCCAATGATATTTTTTGTCATGACAAAAAATGTGCGGGTTGTCATATTGAATTAATTGGAGAATCGAATGGAGCATGTCACGCAATTATTAGCGTCGGAATTAATGTTAATATGATTCGTTTTCCCACCCAGATTAATCAGCCATGGACATCACTCGCTCTTGAAACACAAACACAATTTAATCGCAATCACATCGCTGCAGAATTAATTCAGCAACTTTTTGCTATTCTCGAAGAATTCACAGCGAAAGGTTTAGCTGCTTTTAAAGATTTTTATACACAAAACGATTATTTACGCAATCAGTGGGTTACAGTCAGGCAACATAACACGACCCTAGAGGGCAAGGTAATAGGCATCGACGACTGGGGACGATTATTATTACAAACGAAGCCCGGACACATTGTCGCCTTATCGTCTGGCGATGCCACTTTGAAAAATTCGCCCTCGCACGAAAGAACAATGACTTAGCTCAATATGGCAGATGCATATACCGAATTCTCACAAGCTTAGGTTTTTTTTCACGAACACTTGAGCTTGTTTTCCAGCAGAAAACACACTATCTTGTGTTCAATCTGTTTGAAACACCTATATATTGGGGTACCGCGGTATCCGTTACACAAGGAGTAAATTTTCCATGTCATCTGCGTCTCAAATGCCTTTTACCGATGCCACTGAAAGCATCATTGCTAACAAAGCAACTCAAGCAATACACGCAAACACAACAAATACAGCTGAAGAACAGATGAACGTTTTAGCGCCAGGTCAGCTTCGTGTGATCAAACGGGACCATACTGTAGCACCTTACGATGAAAGCAAAATTGCAAATGCTATCACTCGCGCTTTCAATAGCCTTGCCGAAGAAGGCCTTGGACGAGATCCTGATACCGTCACCGAAATTGTTAATCGTTTAGTTCAAGATATTACTGCAAAATTCCACCGAAGTTGGCCTGCAGGCGGCACTGTTCACATCGAAGATATTCAAGAACGCGTTGAATACGCTCTCATGAAAGCCGAGGAACACCAAGTTTTTCGTCGCTACGTTTTATATCGCGATGATCGTCGTCAAAAACGAGAAGAAGCAGCTGCAAAAGCAAAACAACCCTCTCACACGTTAAATATCAAACATCCCGATGGTAGCGTAAAACCACTCAACGAAAATTGGTTGCGCACAGAAATTGAACAAGCTTGCAAAGGTTTATCGGATGTTAATTCAGATATCATCATCAAACATACGTTACGAAATTTATTTGATGGCGCTACTCTCAATGATGTCTACAAAACGGCCACTCTGAGTGCACGAGCACTTTATGAACGTGAACCTAATTATGGATTCGCTGCCGCTCGTTTATTACAAAATGATTTGCGTCAAGAAGTACTCAGTTTTCTTGGATTGAATGCAAATTGGACTCAAGCAGAATTAAACAAACACTATTCCGACGTGTTTGTAAAATATATAGAACGCGGCATCGAACTCGGAACACTGGATCCAAAATTAAAAACATTTAATTTAGAAAAATTAGGC
>CAYUMZ010000086.1:0-7625 GCA_964446105.1 uncultured Gammaproteobacteria bacterium
ACCCATCCACAAAACCCATTGTGGTTTCACAAGATAGTCTACCAAGAAAATTAATAGTAAATGATGTTTTAAATATTGACATACTACCCTGGAAAGATTTCTTAACAAAACTATGGAGCGGGCAACTTATTTTATAACTCTAGTCCTTTGCTTTTCTTCTTTCTTTCCTAACGAGTGTAAATAATTCTTCCTACTCGATCGATGTGTTCTTTTAATTTTTCATGCTCCAGCGCATAGTAGTCAATAATGTCAAATTTGTAAGGCAAGGGTGATTCGTCATTTAAAATACCTGAGATGGTAATGATGATATTTGTTAAGTTTTTACCTTTGAATGCAAGATCGATATCAGACCCAGGTTTTTCCGTCGCTTTTGCTCTTGATCCAAACAATACGGCTTGTTCTATTTCTGGATATTGCTTGAATAGTTTAGTTATGTAATTGATATCACTTTCTTTTAAGCCATACATTAACAAAGCTCCTTGAGCTTTTTGTAAACTTGAGAAATTGCTTGAAAGTACGAGCCTCGAATAATTTCAACCGCTTTTTTTGCTTGCTCTTCATTATAGGTATGTGTTAACTCATTGCGCCTATCGAGCATCTGAATCCATAAGTGACCATCTTGAATTAGCTCAGATTGAAATGCTTGCTTAATTGTATCTCGTGGGTATTTAACATCTATTCCTTGTTGATTGAGATAATCTTTTAATGTTTTCCAAGCCAGTTCAAATGTGAATTCAAAAGACCGTACTAAGCCTGCTGCTTCAAGTGGTGTGAAAAGTGCCTGCTGACAGGCTTTTTCTAAAAATAAGTATGCCCGCTCTAAATTATCAAATCGCTGAATCCAACGCACATCTTGAGACATAACTTCTATCCTTACTCAAAAAACCCCAAAAATCTAGTACATTCAAGTATATACGATAGTGTGATCAATAGTCAAAGTCTGCCTAGACATATGAAAATGAAGGGGTCAGGTCCAGACAAATGACAAGATATTGAAAAAAATCGCTCACATCACACTTTTCTTGGGTATAACTGATGCGTGCTCTCCAAGTAATTTCCATATATCTCTAGGAACTCGATTAAGGGGCTGTGCAAACTCACCTTTTTTTGCAGAGAACATCATCATTGTTAGTGCCGTACGATTAACAAAAACGCCATGTTTTTTTAGTATCATGGCCACTTCAGTTTGCCTTTCTCCGTTCTTTTGTTCAGCTTGATTGTCAGCTTGCGTTTTTCCACTCTTTTGTTGAGCTTGAGTGAGCGAAGCGACGAGTTGTATTTTTTCGCATTTTGGCAAATCCTTGTATTTGTTGACCGCAAAAAATGGTTTAGTATCTGGAAATTCTTCAAGTATATTGATTTTCTCGATTTTGAAGAAACGAGACCTATATTTACTATCTGGTAGTAGTGATATACTTTGTGAAACTTCCCGCCCTTGATTTGTGGCCTTGTCAATTTTTTGTTTTAATGCTTGATCTATTTTGTTGATATCAGAACGTGGCACCTGGTTTAATTCTGCCTTTTCTGCTTCGTCGAGGAGTCGATTGAACCCCCTATCTTCTTTAATTTTTTGATACTCATAGAGTTGCGTGAGGAGAAACCGTAAAGGTATTTTGAGAAACCATGTCAGAGGTGTTGTTGCCAACTGTGAGCTTCCACGAATCAGAATTGGAATACAACTGAGTGTAAAAATAAACTTTATAGTGTTCTCTACTAATTCCTTTTTAATCTCCTCCACTAAACCTACGACAAACCCTATTGTTTTTCCTTGTAGAAAATAGCTGGTCAGATCAATAAGCATTGGCAAAGCTAATAGTCCAACAAGTTGCAGAGGATAGGTATAGATACCGACATAAATCAAAACAAAAGCCAATACAGCCGCAAATAAAATCATCGCTGCCGCTGATACTAAAAACGTAATTCCGAGCAATATATACCCAATCCCATATAGAGGCTGTAAAGCGTCGTATCGCCAATGTCGATGAGTTTTATAGGGTTTAAACGTATTGATAAAATCCTTGCCAATATCAATGATAGGCTGTCTGAAAATATTCCAACGGTCAAAATTTTTCATAAATCGATATCTCTAACTCACGTCTCAGTCTAATCTGCACAAACTCTTACGATAAGCACACTATTTAGCTTGAAGTGAATACCCAAATTTGTATGATTCGTCGGCAGTGGCCATCGCATATTCTACCCGTTCAATCTTAAGATTTCATTAAGTGAATAGTTTGATTCTATCCTATTTACATCTTATCAAGCACTTTCACACCCATAAGATCCAAACCTTGTTTTAGCGTCATGCTGACTTTATAACACAACATCAAACGATTATTGCGGATGTCTTGTTCATCGATATTGAGAATTTTACAGTGCTCATAAAATCGGTGAAACAATGCCGCTAATTTATGCAGGTAATTGCACAATTTATGTATCAACAAATCTTCAACGACTCGTGCAACAACTTCGTGAAATTCCAACAAATGAATCGCTAATTCGTGTTCTATAGGCTCAACAAAAGAATCTGCTGAAAAATTTTGCATTTTTCCTAATTGAGCCAGATCAATTTCACCTCGACGAAAAATAGATTGTATTCTCACAAAGGCATTTTGCAAATAAGGCGCTGTATTTCCCTCGAAAGATAATATGATGTCCCAATCAAAGACGTAATCTTTAATTCGTTCATTACATAAATCCGCATACTTTAATGCGCCTATACCAATAATACGAGCTATGTTTTTTTTCTCTTCTTCAGCAGCATCTGGATTTTTTTCATTCACGATTTTATACGCTCGATCAATGGCTTCATCAATCAATAGTTCTAATCGAATGGTTTCGCCACTACGTGTTTTAAACGGTTTTTTATCTTTTCCAAGAACAGATCCAAAGGGCACATGTTGAAATTCTACCGGTTTTTTTATCCACTGAGTTCTTTTTACTGCAGCAAATACCATATTAAAATGCTGTTCCTGACGAGCATCAGTAACATAAATTAATCGATCGGCATTGTAATGACTCATACGATATTTAGCTGCGGCTAAATCCGTTGTGGAATATAAATACCCCCCGTCTTTTTTCTGAATAATCATCGGTAATGGATTTTTATCTCGATCGATAAAACCCTCCAGAAAAATAACCAAAGCACCTTGACTTTCTTCTGCTATTCCCGCTTTTTTTAACTCATCAACAATGCCATCTAACATGGGATTATAAAAACTTTCTCCACAATCATCTTCAGGCGTCAGCTGGACTTCTAAACGCTGATAAATTTTTTCAAAATAGCGACGACTGATATCCACTAAATGTTGCCACATGCCCAACGTTTCTTTATCGCCTGATTGTAATTTCACTACACGCTCACGCGCTCGATCTGCAAAATCTTCACTCGCATCAAAAGCAACTTTAGCTTGTTGATATAAGGCAGTTAAATCACTCATCACCGCTAATTGATCGCTAAAAAGGCGATGGTCAATCATATATTCAATTAACATACCAAATTGAGTACCCCAGTCCCCCAAATGACTTTGTCTAACAACTTTGTATCCGGCAAAGGTAAGAATTCTAGCGATAGCGTCACCAATCACGGTAGATCGTAAGTGTCCCACATGCATTTCTTTGGCCACATTGGCGCTACCATAATCGATCACAACCGTTTCGTTCAGATGCTCACTTTGGCCTGAAAATTGAGCGGGATTGTATGCGACAAGGTGTTGAAGAACGATCTCTTTGCTGAGTGTAATATTGATAAAGCCCGGCCCTGCACTTTCAAGTTTCTCAAAAACGACCCGATCCAAATTTTGCCCACTTAGCACACGCTCAATCACCTTATCTGCGAGCGCTTTTGGGTTTTCTCCCCGCTCTTTAGCAAATCCCATCACAAAATTGCCTTGATAATCACCAAATTCAGGACGACTTGCGCGTTGAATACTCGATTCCTTGATAATATTTCCTTCACCCAGTAAATTGGTGATTGTATTTTGAAAAATGGTTAACAATTCTTTTCGAATCGACAACATACATTACTCTCCCCGTGTGTTTATGAAGTGAAGTCTCGCATATAAAGAGAGAAGGGGTCAAATCTCAACTTGCTACATTCTCTATAAATAGAGAATGTAGCAAGTTGAGATTTGACCCCATCCCCATAACAGCAAATGCATTTATACATCGACTTTTATAGCAATTCCTGATAGAATGTTCGGATGATGGAAGTTACTGCAGTCAACGATATTACCACTGAAAAATTGTGCCAACTCGGCAAATCTGTCGTGCGGGCAGAAATGCAAGCGATTGCTGCATTAATCGAACGCATCGACGAGAATTTTGCAGAAGCCATTCGCATGGTATTGAATTGTGATGGTCGCGTCGTTGTGATCGGTATGGGAAAATCGGGTCATATCGGTGGTAAAATAGCAGCGACTCTAGCCAGCACGGGCACACCTTCTTTTTTCTTACATCCCGGCGAAGCCAATCATGGCGATTTAGGGATGATTACCTACCGCGATATTGCACTGACGATTTCGAACTCCGGTGAGACGGCTGAAATTGTTAGCTTACTTCCGCTAATAAAAAACCTTCAAATCCCGATGATTGCCATCACCGGAAATCCTTCTTCCACAATGGCCAAACGTGCCGATATTCATTTACACATCGGGTTAGTTCAAGAAGCGTGCCCACTAGGATTAGCTCCCACATCCAGCACCACTGCAACACTTGTTATGGGTGATGCGATAGCCCTCACGTTACTCGAAGCAAAAGGGTTTACCGCGCAAGATTACGCACGCTACCACCCTGCAGGAAATTTAGGCAAACGCCTATTACTGCGCATTGAAGATATTATGCGACGTGATCCAGCAATTCCACGAGTGCATTTTGAAGCTTCAGTACAAGATGCTCTGATCGAAATGACTCAAAAGCAGTTGGGTATGACTTCAGTACAAGATAGCGCAGGAAATCTCGTTGGAATCTACACGGACGGCGATCTACGACGTACGCTTAATCAAGGCCTTGATTTACACCAAACCATGCTAAAACAAGTAATGACTCAAAATTACAAAAAAATATCACCTCAAATGCTCGCGTATGATGCCCTCATGATGATGGAAAACCATAAAGTCACTTCGATATTAGTCGTGGATGAACAACACACCTTGCTGGGTGTTGCTCACATTCACGATCTCCTAAATGCCGGGCTGTAATGCGATGCAGGATTCACTCGAAAAAGAACTCGTAACCTGTTGTTTGATAAAAGAAAAATTTTGGGCTAATTTATGAATCGCACCTCAACATTAAGCTATGCCCTTGTAGTCCTTGTCATCGGCATGAGCGCTTTGATTTTTTGGCAAGTCAACGGAGATAAGAATCAGGCAGTTAACCAGACAGTCAATCCTGATCATCATGATGCGTATATTATAGGCGCACGCTATCACAGCACTGACAGCAATGGAAATCTTCATGAAAGACTTCATGTCAGTCGAGCCAAACATTATCCGTACCAAAATACCTCAGAACTGCATGAACCTGAATTCGAGTTTTTCGGCCTACATGGCGAATCGTGGCATATCCATGCAACTAAAGGAACGAGCACGCAGGAGAACGACACTGTTATTCTTTATGACAAGGTTCAAATTGAGCATCGAACCCATTCAGACGCGCCAGCCGTTGTTGTCACAACGGATAAATTAATTGTTCATCCCAGTCTTAAAACGGCAGAAAGTGATTCCGTAGTGACTATTACTTACCCCCAAATTGTATTACGCGGCAAAGGGTTGCGCGGCGATCTGAAAGCTGGCACATTAAAACTCCTAACAGAAATTAGAGGACAGTATGAACCGATTACTCGCCCTGCTGAGCCTAGCAATGATTCCCATTCTAAGCTTAGCGCTGCCCTCTGACTCACAATTGCCTATCACAATTTCATCGGCTTCCGCTCAATTTAATCAGCGCACGAACACGCTAACATATCAAGGCAAGGTTGATGCAAAACAAGGGAGTACTCAGCTAAACGCAGAACAAGTCGTTGTACGCTGTAATCATGAAAATAAAATTGACAAGATGCAAGCTGTGGGACATCCCGCATTGTTTAGCACCATGACAAGCCCTGACAAACCCCGTCTTTTTGCATCGGCCAATACCATTGAGTTCAACCCTCTACAATCAACTGTGCAGTTGTTAGAGAATGGACAAGTTACACAAGGTGGGAATATTATGAAAGCCCCCCACATTGCGATTGATATCGCAAAAGAAATTGTGGAGTCAAAACCAACCGCGAAGGGGAAAACGACGATTGTTTTAGAGCCTGTTGCTAATTTAGCAAATCACGGCAAATCCTAATTGAGAGTGCAAACGTAAATGACAAATTCAGTTGAAGTTAAAAATGTTGTATTACTCCGACGTAAAAGATGTCTGGTCAACGACGTCTCGCTGAAAGTACATCCCAGTGAAATTGTCGGATTATTAGGACCCAACGGTGCGGGTAAAACCACGATTTTCGAAACCATCATCGGACTACACAGACCTAATAAAGGCCAAATTTTAATCAACAACACCGACATCAGTGCGTTACCTGAATCTTCTCGGGCAAGAATGGGCTTAGGTTACCTTCCTCAAGAAAATTCCATACATCGTGGACTCACCGTAGCGGAAAATATATTAGCGCCTCTGCAACTGCGTAAAGACTTAAATGCGCGCGAACAACAAACGATACTGGAAGATTTGCTTCACGAATTCAATATCGCCCATTTACGACACAATAAAGGTGCTACCTTATCGGGCGGTGAACGACGTCGTACAGAAATTGCGCGGGCACTTGCTTCAAATCCTTCGTGTATACTCCTTGACGAACCCTTTGCCGGCGTCGACCCGCTATCTGTCGAAGAAATCAAAAAGATGATTATTCACCTCAAACAGCGCGGTCTTGGCATTTTAATTACAGACCACAATGTCCGTGAAACGCTCGATATCTGCGAACGCGCTTATATCCTTAATAATGGCGAAATTATCGCCGAAGGCACGCCTAAAGCGATACTCATGAACCAAAAAGTCCGAGAAGTCTACCTGGGCCAAGATTTTGCTTTGCATAAGCAGGATGAAGAAGACGCGATAGCCTAGAACGGCCACCGAACAAGAGCCAACCCCAAATCTACCCTCTCCTAGGCCTCTTTTTAGGATAGAGACAAACCCTAAAAGAAGGAGTATAATACCCCTCTTTTAGTCATTAGAGGGGAAATGATGCAACTGCAGCTCACTGGTCAAAACATTGAAATCACCGACTCACTACGCGAGTTCACGCAAAGTAAATTTCAACGTCTCATACGCCAACACGATCGAATCACCAACATCCACGTTGTTTTGGCAGTTAATAAATTAATTCATTCTGTCGAAGCCAGAGTTCATATACCTGGAGCAGAACTCCATGCAGAATCAGAATCGGATGACATGCATAAATCCATTCTGAATGTTATCGACAAATTACTGCGTCAAATCGAAAAGCACAAAGACCATCATTAATTAATCCAATGAACATCATTGAACTTCTTAAAGCATCTAATTTTGCAACAAAAGTGAATTGCGTTAGCAAAAAAAGCGCACTTGAAAGCGTTTGTCAGCACGCAACTCAAGGTATT